>JAZRQQ010000001.1:0-5382 GCA_045649935.1 Acutalibacteraceae bacterium
TTTTACCAATATTATTATACTTTTGTCAATATCAAATACAAAAATTAAGAGCCCGTCAAGGGCTCTCAGAATCGGATAATTTACATATCACCTAAAGAAATTACAGCTTTGTTTTTTATTATGTAGTCAACTGCTGAAATAACTGTAAGGACAAGGGAAACATACATTGCAATCTGCCCTAAAATATAAAATACAGGCACATTAAGAAGCATAATGATTATCATAGTCATCTGTGAGATAGTTTTGCTTTTTCCCCACCATGAAGCAGCAATTGCAACACCGTTATCGGAAGCAATAAGTCTGATTCCGCTGATAACAAATTCTCTTGCTATGATGATAATAGTTATCCAGGCAGGAATTTCACCCTTTACGGAAAGACAGATAAGGGCGGCGGATACAAGAAGCTTATCTGCAATAGGGTCCATAAATTTGCCGAAATTTGAAACAAGATTATATTTTCTTGCAATTGAGCCGTCAAGCTTATCGGTAATTGTTGCTGTTACAAAGATGCCGAAAGCTACCCAACGGTTATGTTCCCAGAAATCAGTAAGCATAAACAATACGAAAAACGGAACCAGAACAACTCTGAAAACCGTTAATTTATTAGCTAAATTCATTATACACCTCGTAATAATTTTTCAGTATTATATCACAGCTTTAATTTTTTGTCCACAGATTTTACGTTTATGCATTTTTTCCTTATTTTACCACAGTTTTTTACTTGAATTTGCAGAACAGTTATTGTATAATATTCAGGTTACTATATTAAAAAAACAGGAGAAATTCAATGTCTGAAAAAGTAATTGTAATCGGTGCGGGCGCTGCCGGCCTTATGGCTTCGGGTGTTGCTGCAGAAAACGGTAAAGATGTAATACTGATTGAAAAAAATGACAAGCCTGCACGTAAGGTAATGATAACAGGAAAAGGTAGATGTAATGTTACAAATAACTGTAATCTTATAAACGATCTTATCGGTAACGTTCCCACTAACGGCAGATTCCTTTACAGTGCTTTTTCGAGGTTTATGCCGTCGGATACAATTGATTTTTTTGAAGATATGGGTGTGCCTCTCAAGGTTGAAAGAGGGGAGAGAGTTTTTCCTGTAAGTGATAAAGCAAGTGATATTGTTGATGCACTTAATAAATTCAGTCAGGATTCCGATGCTAAAAGAATCAAGGGGACCGTAAAGGAGCTTATTACCGATGACGGTTATGTAAAAGGTGTAAAGCTCGAAAGCGGTGAAGAGCTGTTTGCCGATAAAGTTATTGTTGCAACCGGTGGGGCATCCTATCCTCTTACGGGCTCAACAGGTGACGGATATGAGCTTGCAAAGCAGGTCGGTCACACCATAGTGGATATCAAGCCGTCTCTTGTTCCTCTTGTCTGCCACGAAGGCTTCTGTATGGATCTTCAGGGACTTTCATTAAGAAATGTTGAAATTAGTGTTATTGATACCGAAACCTACAAAGAGGTTTACAGAGATTTCGGTGAAATGCTTTTCACACATTTCGGCGTTTCCGGTCCGCTTATACTTAGTGCCAGCTCTCACCTCAAGGATATAAAGGAAAGAAAATATGAGATACATATTGACCTGAAGCCTGCATTATCTTATGAACAGCTCGATAAGAGAATTCAGAGAGACTTCCTTGAAAATACAAATAAAAACTTTATAAATGCTCTTGATGCCTTGCTTCCTAAAAAAATAGTTCCCGTTATCGTCAGACTGACAGGAATTAAGCCTTCTATGAAGGTTAATCAGATAACCAAGGAAATGAGAGCAAAGCTTGTAAATATCCTTAAGGATTTAAAGGTTACCGTACTAAGATTCAGACCTATTGAAGAGGCTATCATCACCTCAGGCGGTGTAAGCACAAAAGAAATCGATCCGAAAACTATGGAGTCGAAGCTCTGCAAAGGCTTGTATTTTGCCGGTGAGGTTATAGACGTTGATGCTTACACGGGCGGATTTAATTTGCAAATTGCATTTTCAACGGGCAGACTTGCCGGAGAAAGTGTATGATTTATAAGGAGAGAAAAGATGGAAAAGGTAATTAATGTCGCAATTGATGGTCCTGCCGGTGCAGGAAAAAGCACTATTTCAAGAGCTGCCGCTGCTGCTCTGGGATATATCTATATTGATACAGGTGCTCTTTACAGAACAGTAGGTCTTAATGCTATGAGAAAAGGTGCTGACCTTGAAAATACTGATTCAATAATATCTACACTTACCGATGACCTTAAAATTGAGCTTAGGTTTATTGACGGTGAGCAGAGAATGTTCCTTAACGGAGAGGATGTTTCATCTGAAATCAGAATTCCCGAAGCATCTATGGCTGCTTCGGCAGTTTCAGCTGTTCCAAGGGTAAGAGAATATCTTTTTGATCTTCAGAAGCAGCTTGCAAAAGAAAACAACTGCATTATGGACGGCAGAGATATCGGCACGGTTGTTCTTCCTGATGCCGATGTTAAAATCTTTCTTACGGCATCACCTGAGGCAAGAGCTAAAAGAAGACATCTTGAGCTTACAGAAAAGGGTATTGATGCAAAATATGAAGATGTTCTTGAGGATATGATAAAGCGTGATTACAACGATTCTCACAGAGCAATTGCTCCTTTAAAGCAGGCAGATGATGCTGTTTTAGCAGACACAAGTGAGCTTGATTTACAGCAGTCAATTGATTTAATAATCAGAACAATTAAGGAAAGAATATAAGTAAAACTGATTTTGTGAGCTGATTTACTTGTATTTCGATTATTCTGAGGGCGCAAAAAAGCATAAGCTTTATTACATCGGTAAACCCACCGCAAAGGCTCTGACTTATCTTGTTTACAGAAAAATGACTGTAAAGGGTAAAGAGAATATTCCTGAAGAAGGCGGACTTATAATAGCCTCAAACCATATTGCTTTTTCAGACCCGGCAATTATAGTTGCCCACTGTCCGAGAACAGTGCATTTTATGGCGAAAAGTGAGCTGTTTGAAAATTGTTTCAAGGCTTCTTTTATGCGTAATATGAATGCTTTTCCCGTAATAAGAAACCACAGTGACAGAAATGCTTTGCGTTACGCAAAAGAGATAATAAATAAAGGCTGGGTGCTTGGAATTTTTCCCGAGGGGCAGAGAGTCAGAAAATCATCACCTACTGAAGGAAAATCCGGTGTAGCATATCTTGCCGGAATTACTGGTGCCGATGTGCTTCCTGTGTGTCTTTACCGTGCTCCCGATGATAACGGACTTTATCATAGAATAACCCTTATATACGGTGATGTGATAAAAAACGACTCATTGGGATTTAATGGTAAAAAAAGAAGCGAAGAGCTTTCTGCTGCCGCAAAAATAATTATGAATAAAATAAAGGATTTATGGGAGGCTGAAAATGAAAATCACAGTAGCTGAAACGGCAGGCTTTTGTTTCGGTGTAGACAGGGCAGTCAGCCTTGTTTATAAAATGATTAACGAAAACAGAAGAGTCTGCACTCTCGGTCCTATTATTCACAATCCTCAGGTAATTGAAGACCTTGAAAATAAAGGCGTAAGAATTATAAAGTCACCCGAAGAAGTACCTGAGGGCTATGAGGTAATTATAAGAGCACACGGTGTTACCAAAGAGGTTATGGAAAGTCTTGACGGACTAGGCATTAAATACACCGATGCGACCTGTCCTTATGTTCTCAAAATTCATAAACTTATAAAGCAGTATTCTGACAAGAACAATATTGTTCTCATTGCCGGTGACGGTGCTCATCCTGAGGTGTGTGGATTCAGAAGCCACTGCAGGGGAGTATCATACGTTTTTAAAGACGAAAAAGAATTAAAAGAGGTTTTTGACAATATTTCTGATTTAGAAAATAAAAACTTTATTTTTGTATCTCAGACAACATTTTCCGTAAAAGAATGGAAAAAATGCGCAAAAATTATTCAAAAACTATGTACAAATTCAAAATCTTTTGATACAATATGTAGAGCTACCCAAAACAGACAGGAGGAAGCATACGAATTATCGCAAAGTGTTGATACAATGCTTGTAATCGGCGGTAATTTCAGTTCAAATACTGTCAAGTTAAAAAATGTCTGTTCTGAAAATTGCAGGACATACCTTATTGAACGGATTGAGGATTTAAAATCTATAGATTTTACGGGAAGCAAAAAAATTGGCATAACAGCAGGTGCTTCAACACCTGCACGTATAATAAAGGAGGTTGAAGTCATTATGACCGAAAACTTTAATGAACAAAAAATCACAAAGGAGACACAGGATCAGGAGCTGTTCTTTGCAGCCGTTGATAGCATTGACGATACAAGTGATAACCCCAATGTTGTTGGTATTGTTGTTGGCATTGCACCCAACGAGATTCAAGTTGACATTGGCAGAAAATACGCCGGTTTCATCCCTGTTGAAGAATACAGTAACGATCCGACAGCCGATCCCGCAAAGGAACTCAAGATCGGTGACGAGCTTAACCTCATTATCATGAAAACAAATGATAATGAAGGCACCATGAAGCTTTCAAAGCGTCTTTATGACAGAAGAGCATCATGGAAGAACATCGTAGCAGCTAAGGAAAACGACGAAATCCTTGAGGCAGTTGTTTCAGAAGCTGTAAGAGGCGGTGTTATTGCATACCCCATGGGTGCAAGAGTATTTATTCCTGCATCACTTACAGGTCTTGGCAAGGATGAAGATCTTACAAAGCTTGTTAAAGAGACAGTTAAGTTCAGAATCATTGACATTGACGAACAGAAGAAGCGCGTTGTAGGTTCAATCCGTGCTGTTCTCAGAGAAGAACGCAAGGCTGCTAACGAAGCTTTCTGGGCTGATATTGCTGAGGGTCAGGAATTCACAGGTACTGTTAAGTCACTTACAAACTACGGTGCATTCGTAGACCTTGGCGGTGTTGACGGTATGGTTCACATTTCTGAGCTTTCATGGAAGAGAATCAAGCATCCTTCAGAAATCGTTAACGTTGGCGATACAGTAAAGGTATTCATCAAGGCTCTTGATACTGAAAAGAGAAAGATTTCTCTCGGCTACAAGAGAATTGAAGACAATCCCTGGGAAATCCTTAAGAGAGATTATCCCGTAGATTCAGTTGTTGATGCAACTGTTGTAGGTCTTACAACCTTCGGTGCTTTTGCAAGCATCATTGACGGCATTGACGGTCTTATACATATCTCACAGATTGCTGACCGCCACATTGCTTCTCCGAAGGAAGTTCTTTCAATCGGTGATGTTGTTAAGGTTAAGATTACTGAAATCGACTTTGACAAGAAGCGTGTAAGCCTTTCAATCCGTGCTCTTATTGAGCCTGCAGAGGTTGTTGAGGAAGCCGAAGAAGCAGCAGAGGCTGTTGAAGCTGCTGAAGAAGTAGCAGAAGAAGCTGCT
>JAZRQQ010000002.1:0-2924 GCA_045649935.1 Acutalibacteraceae bacterium
CTCCGACTTTTCTGCTCAGCTGTATTGAGAGTAAGACCCTGATACCAATTATGAGTATCAGCAGGAGCCTTAATATCAAGCCATGAAAGATTTTCAGGTGATGTTGCCTTACCGGCAGCCACAGCCTTGTTATATTCGCCTTCAAGCCATGCAGCAATACCTGCATTAGCGAACTTGCCGCCAGCCTTAACGTTATTATAGAAGCCGTTGGGACTTACGTCGAAGCCGAAGTCCTTAAGAGCGGGAAGAAGCTTAGCAACCATTTCGCCGCCGAGAATACCGGGAAGGAGACCGGGCTTTTCTTCTTCTTCGCCTGTTTCTTCATTTACAACAGTTGTGGGTGCAAAGAGAAGAGTTGCAACAATCTGCATAACTTCATTTGAAGAAACGATATCTGCAACGATATCTGAAAGCTTATCGCCTGCTTCTACATTATCAAGTACATTCTTGATAAAGCTAAGGTCAATTTCCTGACCGAGGAGGTTGAGAGGCTTGCCGAGGAAGCCGTCAAGTGTACCGCCGAGGAGGTCAAGAATTGTGGGAAGAAGAGTGGGAATAAGATTGTCAATGTTCTTGATAGCAGCATTAACCTTATCAATACCTGTCTTGCCATTGTAAGCAGCAGATGTTGACTCTGTGAGATATTCACCGAGAACGAAACCGTTTACACCAAGGTCCTTATTCTGCCAATCCATCTTGCCACTTGCATAGATGTTCTCATACTGATAGTTTGTTACATTGTATTCATTGAGAAGTGATACAAGAATACCGATGATGTTATCAGCCTGACCTGTAAGAGCACCGAGGATGGTACCGAGTGTGCCTTCTGCACCGAGAAGCTTACCTACAGTTGTGAGCACACCGTCGTTCATAAGCCAGCGGAAGAGTACGAGAAGTACGTCTGCTGAGTTAGCTGTAAGGTGATAGATATTAAGCTTTTCCTTAACTACCTGTACCTGCTTCATTGAGATAGTACACATAGCCATAAGACGGTTAACGGGAACTGTGAGTGAAAGAGCATATGTGTTACCCTTCTTCACATAACCGCCGTTGAATACGTTGTCACCGAAGAGACCGTAGAGGGTCTGAGCGAGCATACCTGTAGCAAAGTAGTAGTTGCCGTTCTTATCTCTGTAAGCAACATTCTTTGTTACCTTTGTGCCTTCTGCGTTATTTTCGGTTGTCGGGTTGGTATAGCTGTAGTTGGACTCGTTAAAGTCGTAATACAGTACTTCGCCCTTTTCGTTTTTATCCGTCGTCGTCAGGTAACCCGTCAGATTATCCGTTCCGTCATCATTCTTAGGCGGAGCGTCATCCTTCGTGCCCATTGTGATCTTTGAAAGTGATTCAAGAAGACCTGTGAAGCCCTTCTTAAGCTCGATGCCGTTAAGAAGAGGAAGAATTGTATCCTTTGAAAGCTGGATCTTATCTGTTGAGTTAGCAGCTGTGATACCGATAACAACAAGCTTGTAGTTGAAGCTGAGGATAATGTTCTGAATCTTCGGATAAAGCTGGTTGTACTCAAGAGCAGCAACAAGGTTGGGAAGAAGATTGAGAATTTCCTGAACAGGGTTAGCAAGAAGCTTTGTATCAAGCCAGTTTACGATAGGTGAAAGAAGGAGTGACCAGAGGTCATAACCGTTATTCTTGATATAAGATGTATCCTCATATTTACCCGCGATAGCACCTGCAGAAATAATCTGTGCAGCTGTGGGATAGCCTGTGATACCGAGAATTTCGTAAAGAGGAACGAGAAGATTGTCATAGATGTTATCTTCTGATGCCCAGAACTTGATAGTACCGTCAAGAGTAACAGCATCAAGAAGCTTGATCTTAAGAACGTAGTTTGATTCGTCAGATGTGATAAGACCTGAAAGGATGGGCTGGTAACCGCAGGTTGCAGATGCAAGTGCCTCATAGAATTCATCGAAGGATTCGATGTTCCATGCGCTCTTACTGTCAAGTGTTGCCCATGCTTCAGCAGGAATACCCTGTACTGTCTTGTGACGTGAGTAGTTCTTAAGCTCACCGTCAGCCCAGTATGTTCTTGAGTAGTCCTTATCCTTTGTCATCCAGGGAGCCTGGCTACAGAGAGCAAGGATCTGACTGAAATCGTCACCCCAGATTGAACCGTCGAACCACTTGTGGAACTTAACGCCGCTCTGGTCGATGTTATATCCTTCACCGTGACCGGAATAGTTTGAGTTTGCGGTATATAAGTGAGGCATTGTTGCGAGAGTAGTACGGAGGAATGCAGGGAAATAGTGAGAGTTATCATCTTCACTGATAGCAGTGATACCGATAGCCTTAACAGCAGCCATGCGGCCTGCCATATCGTAAATCATGGAACCTACCATTTCATTGAGGAGCTTGAAGAGCATTGTGTGAAGCTCACCGCTGAAGAGGTAAGAAATGATCATTGAAACAAGCCATTCCTTAATGTTCTTACACTCTGCACCGACTGCAGGAGTAACCTTAGCTGTGTTGGGGTTACCGTCATGGTCATAAGCATAAGCATATTCCCAATAACCGAGAGGATTGGTCATAGCTGTGAGGGTATAGCCCTGATATGATGTGCCGTCAAGGTTAGCAGCATTGGGGTTAGTGTGGTCGTCAATCCAGAAAATCTTCTTGGGACCGCTGCCTGATGAACCGACATAACCGTATTTTGTAATACCTGTTTCCTTGTTTACCTTTGTCTTATGCTTTTCACCCATAAGAAGAGCACCGAGAATTGAACCCATGTCTTCTGAGACGATCATTGCATCAATAGCATCAACAGCACCGGAAACAAGTTGCCGTGCCTTTGAGTTTGTTACAAGACCAACAGCATCAAGAATTTACTGAACAAAGCCGTAGTCAAGAGTACCTGGCTCTGACTGCCAGATGTACTGATACATCGTGGCATTGTTATAATTGTTTGC
>JAZRQQ010000003.1:0-21649 GCA_045649935.1 Acutalibacteraceae bacterium
GTTATCATTTTTGATAATCTCCTTTTGTTGTTATTGCTGTTAGTAGCTGCTTTACTTTCAAAAGGAGCTTTTTTGCTTTCTCTATGCAACGCTAAAGCTTTTTTGAACTCCCCGGCACAGCCGGGGGTTTTCAATTACAAAAAAGACTGATTTCGTACAGTACGAAATCAGTCTTAAAATTATTCGATTACAATTTTATTGAATATTTTCTTACCCTTTTTAACAATAACGTGACCCTTTTCAAAAGCATCAACAGAAACAGTATCAGCAAAGCTCTTTGCTTTTTCATCGTCAACTGAAACACCGCCCTGCTCAATAAGGCGTCTGCCTTCGCCTCTTGACTTGATTATTCCTGCTTTAATAAGAATATCAATAAGAGAAATTGCACCGTCTGTAAAATCATTAGCTGTAAGAACCGTTGTAGGCATATTATCTGTGTTAGTTCCGCCACCAAAGAGTGCCTTCGCAGCTTCATCAGCCTTCTTTGCTTCTTCTTCACCGTGAACAAGCTTTGTAAGCTCAAAAGCAAGAATTTCTTTAGCAGTATTAAGCTGACTTCCTTCCCAGCTATCCATCTTCTCGATTTCTTCAATAGGTAAGAATGTGAGCATTCTGATGCACTTGAGAACATCGGCATCAGCAACATTTCTCCAATACTGATAGAACTCGAAGGGTGAAGTCTTGTTGGGATCAAGCCATACAGCATTACCTGCAGTTTTACCCATCTTCTTACCCTGAGAGTCAGTGAGAAGTGTAATTGTCATTGCGTGTGCATCTTTACCGAGCTTCTTTCTGATAAGCTCGGTACCGCCAAGCATATTGCTCCACTGATCATCACCACCGAACTGCATATTACAGCCGTACTTACGGAAAAGCTCATAGAAGTCATAGCTCTGCATAATCATATAGTTAAACTCAAGGAATGAAAGACCTTTTTCCATTCTCTGCTTGTAACATTCAGCAGCAAGCATACGGTTAACACTGAAGCAAGTACCAACCTCACGAAGCATCTCAACATAATTAAGATTAAGAAGCCAGTCAGCATTATTTACCATCATAGCCTTACCTTCACCGAAATCAATGAAGCGCTCCATCTGTCTTTTGAAGCATTCAGCATTGTGGTCAATATCTTCCTTGGTAAGCATCTTTCTCATATCGGTTCTGCCTGAGGGGTCACCGATCATTGTTGTACCGCCGCCGATAAGTGCAATAGGCTTGTTACCTGCCATCTGAAGGCGCTTCATAAGAGTAAGAGCCATAAAGTGACCTGCAGTAAGACTGTCAGCTGTACAGTCAAAACCTATATAGAAGGTTGCTTTACCTTCGTTAATCATTTCTCTGATTTCTTCTTCATTTGTAACCTGTGCAATAAGACCTCTTGCAACAAGTTCTTCATATATTTTCATTTCTGGTCGTCCTTTCAGATTCATTTTCTACTTATTCTAACACATTTAATAATTATGTCAAGTATAAATACTATTAATTGTTACGTGCATAATCAATTAATTCTTTTGCTGATTCAAGAGTTGTAGCAGTAATTATATCACCGCCGATAATTCTTGCAATCTCACGCACACTCTCACTTTTGGAAAGAGAGGTAACCTTTGTAAAAGTCCCCTCCTCACCCGTTATCTTTTCAATATACAGATGGTTATCAGCATGAGCAGCAATCTGCGCAAGATGAGTAACACATACAACCTGCTTAACCTTTGAAAGCTCATGCATTTTATAAGCAATTTTATGAGCTGCTCTTCCGCTGACACCTGTATCAATTTCATCAAAAATCATTGTAGAGACACTGTCAGTGTCAGAAAGCACACACCTTACAGCAAGCATTACCCTTGAAAGCTCACCGCCGGAAGCAATTTTAATAAGAGGCTTCATTTCCTGACCTGCATTTGCAGAGAAAATAAATTCAACCTCATCCATACCGTTTTCACCGGCATTGCTTTCTTTAAAGTCAACAGAAAATTCTGCACCTGCCATATCAAGGAAGCTAAGCTCTTTTTTTACTTTTTCTTCAAATTCAATAGCTGTCTGCTTTCTGCAATCAGAAAGATAGCATCCTCTCTTAAAAAGCTCATTTGCAAGATCATTATATTTATCCTGAAGGTCTTCAATTGCTTCATCACTTGACACAAGAGTATTGTATTCTTCAACTGCTTTACTGAGATAGCTGAGCATTTCTTCCTCAGTAGCACCGTATTTTTTTGAAAGACGGTAAATCACATCAAGTCTTTCTTCAATAGAATCAACATCAGTATAACTGTTTTCGTAGTCACTCAGAGAAGAAGAAACTTCAGATGCACATTCAGATAAAATATATCTGAACTCATTGAAGCTTTCAGAAAACGCTGAAAATTTCCCGTCAAAATTTGACAGTCCGTCAAGACTTTCAATCACCTTATATATGCCTTCACTTAGGCCTGAATTTTCACCGTCACCGTTAATTATCATTTCAATTGCACTGAGTGATTTTATGTTTTTTTCACGGTTCTGAATAACTTCTTTTTCTTTTGTAAGCCTGTCCTTCTCACCGATTTCAAGCTTTGCAGCAGTAAGCTCATCAATCTGAAATTTAAGAAAGCTGATTCTTTGCTCACGTTCATCCTCGGCTGTAAGAAGCTTTTTACGCTGGTTTCTTACACTTTTAAGCTCATAATATGTTTCCCGATAACTGTCAAGGAGCTCCTTGCTGTCAGCCATTGCGTCTATAAACTCAATGTGGTGATCCTTCTGAAGAAGATACTGACTGTCATGCTGACCGCAGATTGTAATCAGATCCCTGCCGATTGACTTGAGCATTGAAACAGTAACATTACTTCCGTTTATTCTGCAGACATTTCTGCCGTCAGAGCTGATAATACGGGTTATAAGTAAGCTGTCATCTCCGTCACAGTCAACACCGAGTTCTTCAAGCTTAAGAAGAACATTCTTCGAGACGTCTTCAAAATAAGCTGTAACCTTTGCCTTATCTTCACCTGTTCTGATAATATCCTTGGAGGTTCTTTCGCCAAGAATAGCATTAATTGCATCAATAACAATAGACTTACCCGCACCGGTCTCACCCGTGAGAATATTAAGCCCGGAGTCAAATATTATCTCCGAATGTTCAATGACAGCTACATTATCAATTTTTAAACTTGAAAGCATACACTTTACTTTTCCTTTCGGATATCTTTTACTGTAAATTGCTGTCGATTATTTCTTCAATGCAATCCTTAAATTCCTTTGCTGATTCCTCATCTTTGCAAAGAACAAAAATAGTATCGTCACCTGCAAGTGTGCCTACTATCTTATCAATAGAAAGGTTGTCCATTGCTGCACACGCAGCCTGAGCCATACCTGAAAAACACTTTACAACGGCCATATTACCTGCATAGTTTATACCTGTTACTGAATGTGCAAGAATCGAGTAATACTTTCTTGAAAAATCTTCAAGCTCATTATTTACATAGGAATACTTATACTGACCTGAGCTGACAGGTGTCTTGATAAGCTTGAGAAATTTGATATCTCTTGACACTGTAGCCTGAGTCACTTTGAAACCAAGCTGATTGAGCTTAAGCATAAGCTCCTCCTGAGTGCCGATATCCTCTCTTGCAATAAGATTCAGAATAGCCTCATGTCTGTTCTTTTTCATATTTTATCCTCCTGTTAATAACCGTATCTTTCGATAAGCTTATGAGTAAGAATATCAGAAAAGCTGTCAGATTTGATTCTGATAATCTTTGTCACTCTGTCGGCTCTGGTTACAACTAATTTACTGTTATTATTCATTTCAATTCCGTTTTCACCGTCACAGCTGAAAATAGGAAGAGAAGTATCCGAATTATTTACCTTCATTTCAATCACGGAATCAGGTCTGAATATCATTGACCGTGCAAGCACCGTATGTGAACACACCGGAGTAAGAATAAGACTTTCAATTGAAGTATCAACGATAGGCCCTCCTGCCGAAAGGGAATAAGCTGTAGACCCTGTCGGCGTTGCAATAATAAGACCGTCTGCGAAGTATGTGCTGATTTTTCTTCCGTTGTCACTTGCATCAATTTCACACATATGCATTGAAGCACCTTTTGCAACAACAACATCATTAAGACAAAAAAATTCATTGACAAGCTTATCTTTTTCATAATGCTTTACAGAAAGCATCATTCTCTTATCAACAAGATAATTACCGTCAATAAGATTTTTCAGCAGCTTTATCTCTTCTTTCTCAACACCCGCAAGAAAACCGAGTCTGCCGGCATTTATACCGAGAATAGGCTTATCATACTCGGCAGCATAATGAGCCGAATGAATAATCGTTCCGTCACCGCCGACGGCAACAATTATATCACACTCAGAAACCGCTTCAGCCACAGACATAAATTCAGCGCCGAGCTCCTCAAAGCTATCTTTTACATCATCGACAATTATAACTCTGATGCCAAGAGAAAGAAGCTCCTTATAAACTGCAACTGCAACTTCGTAGGCATTATTTCTTGTCATATTCACGTGAAAAGCAACCGTCATTCCCGGTCACCTCCGTTTAATTTTTCGTGAGATGCAGAAACAATATCTTCAACAGTTCTCTGAAGGAAAGCTTCAGGCTCATCGGTTTTCTCAATATAAATAAGATATTCTATATTTCCCTGAGGTCCTTTGATAGGAGAAAAGTCAAGGTTCAGAACCGAGAAACCGTTTTCAAGAACAAAATCATAAATAGTCTGTACAACCTCATAATGTGTTTCTATTTCTCTTACAACGCCTTTTTTGCCGATTTTTTCTTTACCTGCTTCAAACTGAGGCTTTATAAGACAGACAGCTCTGCCCTTGTCCCTGAGAAGCTCCCTCATTACGGGAATTATAAGCTTAAGGGATATAAAAGATACATCCACACTGGCAAAATCAATTTCTTCAGGAATTTCTTCGTGTGTTACATATCTGAAATTAGTTCTCTCCATATTGACAACTCTGCTGTCGTTACGAAGCTTCCACGCCAGCTGACCGTATCCTACATCGATAGAATACACTTTTTCAGCTCCGTTCATAAGCATACAGTCGGTAAAACCGCCCGTCGAGGCACCGATATCCATACAGACCGAGCCGTCAAGACGCAATCCGAATTCATCAATTGCCTTTGCAAGCTTGTATCCGCCACGGCTGACATAAGGCATTTTTTCTCCGCGCAGCTCAATGCAGTCTTCGGCTTTTACCGATGCACCTGCTTTTGTTTCCTTTTGTCCGTTAACATATACAAGACCGGCCATTATAAGTGCCTTTCCCTTTTCTCTACTGTCAACAAAGCCTCTTTCAAAAAGAGCTACATCAAGTCTTATTTTTTCTTTCACTGATTATTCACCACTTAAAATATTTATCATTGACTGTTTATCAAGCTTATATTCACTCAGAAGCTCCCTGATACTGCCCTGCTTTACAAATTCATCTTCAACGGCATAAATTCTGTATTTTCCTGTAAATCCGTTTTCAAGAAGCCTTGAGCCGAGCTTCTCACCTACACCGCCGCTTCTGAGTCCCTCTTCAAAGAAATATACCTCTTTCTTATTGCAGATAATTTCAAAAGCCTTTTCCGGCAACGGTTTAATCTGATTCAGAGTTATCAGAGCGCTGTTTTCTGTACTGTCAACTGCGTCAATGGCTTCTGAGGTAAGCCTTCCGTAGGTAACGATTAGCTTTTGAGCATCAACAGCACCGTAATAGGCATAACCTATATCATCAAACTTAAGCTTTTTAACATTTTCTGATTCAGCACCTCTTGGGTATCTTACGGCAACAGAGTATTCATCGGCATAAAATGCACTGTTCATATCTGCATACAATGACTTATAGCAGCAAGGTGAATATATTTTTATATCAGGTATTGTATTCAAAAAAGAAACATCGAAAATCCCCTGATGGGTTTCACCGTCTTCACCTACAAAACCGACTCTGTCAATAGCAAAAATCACCTTAAGCTTCTGAAGTGAAATATCGTGAACAAGCTGATCATAACACCTCTGAAGGAAAGTCGAATAAATAGCACATACAGGCTTCAGACCGTTTTTTGCAAGTCCTGAGCAGAAGGTAACAGCATGCTCTTCAGCTATACCGACATCAAAAAATCTTTCAGGATAAGCCTTACTGAATTCATCAAGACCCGTGCCGATGCTCATAGCCGCAGTAACTGCGCAGACTGTTTTATCATTCTTAGCACAGTCAGACAAAAATTCACCGAATTTTTCAGAAAAGCTTGATGATGAAGAAATCGGTTCACCCGTTTCAATGTCAAATTTAGAAATACCGTGAAACTGACTCGGAAACTTTTCTGCGTGTCCGTAGCCTTTACCCTTTACCGTAATTACGTGAAGAACAACAGGTCCGTTTACACTCTTTGCGCTTTCAAGGGCATCACAGAGATTCTCAATATTATGACCGTCAATAGGTCCCATGTATCTGTAACCGAGATCTTCAAAAAACGTACTCTGCTTATAAAGCAGATTTTTTATATCCGTTTTGATATTATATATTTTTTCTGCTAATTTCTCACCGTGAGGAAATTTATTTAGAAATCTTTCTGTATTTTCTTTAAAAGAATAGTATTCAGGCCTTGAACGCATAACTGCAAGATATTTTGCAAAAGAACCAACATTCTCCGAAATTGACATTTTATTGTCATTAAGAATAATAATCTGCTTCGCTTCACTTTTTCCGCCGTTATTGAGAGCCTCATAGACCATACCGCCCGTAAATGACCCGTCACCGATAACCGTGACCACATAGCTGTCATTACCCTTGAGCAAATCAGCCTCAGCAATACCTAGTCCTGCGGACACAGATGTACCGCTATGACCGCTGTAAAATATATCGTGTTCACTCTCACCCGGTCTTGTAAAGCCTGAAATGCCACCCTTGGTCCTGAGTGAATCAAACTTATCAAAGCGTCCTGTAAGAAGCTTATGGGTATAACACTGATGTCCCACATCAAAAATGAACTTATCCTCAGGTGAATTGAAGGTTTTATGCATAGCAATAGTAAGCTCAACAACACCTAAGTTGGGCGCAAGATGTCCTCCGTTTGCCGAAACAGTTTCAATCAGTTTATACCTTATTTCGTCAGCAAGAATATTCAATTCATTAAAGTCCAGATTTTTAATATCCTTCGGACTTTTAATATCGGAAAGAATTTTATATTCCATATAAACCTTCTCTTTCAGTTAGTTCTGTCGGTAAGATAAACAGCAAGCTCTTTAAGAAATGCGGCATCATCACCAAAAATATGCAAAGCAGTAATAGCCTCATCTGTAAGTCTTTCTACATATTCTCTTGATTTTTCAAGACCGAGTAAGGTGACATAAGTGCTTTTATTACACTCAGCATCACTACCTATAGGTTTACCGAGCACAGCCGAATCACCTGTGACATCAAGAATATCATCAACAATCTGAAATGCATGACCGATTTTTCCGGCATATTCAAGGCAGGCAGCAGTTTCCTTTTCACCTGCACCGGCACAAAGACAACCGAGAAGTGCAGCACATCTTATAAGTGCTCCCGTTTTTAATTTATCAAGTGTTTCAAGTCTTTCAACCGAAACATTTAAACCCTCACTTTTAAGGTCAATTACCTGACCGCCTATCATACCGTTACATCCCGCAAGATAAGAAAGAGCAGAAACGGCATTAACGGCAACAAGAGGATTCCTTTTTGCAAAAGAGCTGTTAGCAACAACCCCGAAAGCTCTTGTAAGAAGACCGTCCCCCGCAAGAAGAGCATATTCTTCACCGAATCTGATATGGCACGACGGCATACCCCTTCTCATGTCATCATCATCCATACAAGGAAGGTCATCATGAATAAGAGAATATGTGTGAATCATCTCAAGTGCGCAGGCGAAATCAAGAGCATCCTCTATTTTACCGCCACAGATACGGCAGCACTCAAGAGTAAGCACGGGTCTTATTCTCTTTCCTCCGATTCCGAGACTGTAATTCATAGCTTCATGTACGATACTCTCACCGAAATCACACTCAGGAATAAGCTCACCAAGCCTTTTATTGACGAGTTCAACATATTTATTCAAGGCTTCACTCTTCATTTTCTTCTTCTCCGAGTACATCTTCTGTCAGTTCACTGATTCTCTGCTTAGCAGAAGTAAGTGTTTTATTACAAAAAGAGATAATTTTTACCCCTTCTTCATAGAGTTTGATTGACATTTCAAGATCATATTCACCGCTTTCAAGACTTTCTGCTATTTCCTTAAGTCTTATCATTGCAGTGTCAAGAGTATACATTTCCATAATTTTTTCACCTTTCGATTTTACTGCTCTGCAGTCAGTCAGTCACAATTTCATCTACAATACATTCTGCCTTGCCGTCAGACATAACAACAGTTATCCTGTCATCTTTTTTTACCTGATGTGCACTGTTTATATTAAATCCGTTTTCATCCTTGATAAATGCATATCCCCTTGCAAGGACCTTAAGAGGACTTGTGCCTTCAAGGCGTGCAGAGTATCCGGAAAGTGCATTATAATAAAAGTCAAGCTTGGAAGCAATTGTATTCTCAATCTTATTTTCAAAAGCATCAAGCAGCTGAGAATAAAACTGTATTGTCTTCTGCGGGCTGAATTCAGCAATAACCTTTTCTCTTTTCAGAATCTCAAGGGCATATCCGTTTATCATACGTTCGATTCCGTCAGTCATCGTATCAAGCATTTTATCAGCTGCGTACAGAATCTCACGGTAATCAGGTGCTACTATCTCGGCAGCAGCTGACGGTGTCGGAGCACGCATATCACTGACAAAATCAGCAATTGTAAAATCAGTTTCATGACCCACGGCAGATATGACAGGAATTTCCGATTCAAAAATTGCAACAGCAACCTCCTCCTCATTGAATGCCCATAAATCTTCAATTGAGCCTCCGCCTCTGCCGACAATCAATACATCGACACCTTTAAGACGGTTGAATTTTTTTATAGCCTCTGCTATCTGATGTGCCGCAGAATCACCCTGAACCTGAACACCTTCAAAAACTATTTCACCGGACGGATAACGCCTTGATAAAACCGTAAGAATATCCTGCAGAGCTGCACCTGTTGGCGAGGTTATTACACCTATTTTCTGAGGATATGATGGTAAAGGCTTCTTATGCTCAGCATCAAACATACCCATTTTACTAAGCTTGTCCTTAAGCTGTTCATAGGCAAGAGTCAGCTCACCGACACCCTCGGGAATTATATCATCACAATATAATTGATAAATACCGTCTCTTTCATAAACAGAAACACTTGCTCTTACAAGAACTTTCATTCCGTTCTGTATTTCAAATTTTACTCTCTGTGCAGAGCCTCTGAACATCACCGCTTTAATTGCTGAGTCTTCGTCCTTGAGTGTAAAATAAAAATGTCCTGTTCTGTAATGATTGGTAAAATTCGAAATTTCACCGCTTACATATATATTTTTTAAATTGTAATCACCGTCTACCACAGATTTCAGATATGTATTAATCTGTGTGACCGTAAGAATTGAAGTCATTTATTTTCTGTTCTCCTTAAGATATGCGTGGATTGCCACTCCTGCAGCATTATCAGCTGAAAATTCCGGAGAAGCAAAAAAACCGTTATATCTTTTCTGAAATTTATCTCTTATATAGCTGTTAGACATAACGCCTCCGGAATATACAAGAGGCAATCTGCCATATTCCTCAATAAGTAAATCGGTCATTTTTTCAAGGGAAGCGCTGATATACTCAATACAGAATTTTGCAATATCGCAAGGCTCCTCACCTTTTTCAAGCATAATTCTGCACTTGTTTTCAACTCCTGAAAGACTTATATCACAGCCCTTGATACTCGGTCTGATTTTATAGCTTTTATCACTTTTCTGTGAAAGCACATCAAGTTCTGCACCCGCCGGGAAACGCATTTCGAGCATTACACCGACACGGTCTACTGCTTGTCCCGCCTTTAAATCAAGAGATTTTGCAATTACAGTGCATCTTATTATTTCTTTTTCATCAGGCTCAACAAGAAGCGCCTCAGTAGTTCCGCCCGAAAGATGAAAAGCAATAAACCTTTCATTTATCAGATCCATTCTTTTACAGCTGTAAAGTGCAGCAAGAATATGACCTATCTGATGCGATGTAATATGCAGACTGAGATTGTTTACTTTTGAAATAATCCTTGCTGTATTCAAGCCTACAAGAAAACATGGCATATAGGAGCCCTCTGCCATTCTCGGAAAAGCAGATGCCCCTACTGATTCAATATTATTACAGCCTTCACAAAGCAATTCATCACAAACCTGTGAAAGCTGAACGGTATGATGGAAAACTGCATCACTTTGCCTTACACCTTTTTCACCGTGCTTTACGGGAAGAAGCATCTTTCTGTGTACTATACGATTTTCTTCCGGAAAATATAAAGCAGCTGATGTGGTGTAATTACTTGTATCAATTCCTAAGTATGCCATTATTTACCGAGTTTTTTTACAAAAGAGCCAAGAACGCCGTTGATATATGAAGCATCATCAGGCGAAGCATATTTCTTAGCTATTTCAACAGCCTCATTAATAGCAACGCCAACAGGCATATTTTCAGTATAAAGAAGCTCACAGATTGCAACTCTGAGA
Organism: Acutalibacteraceae bacterium; assembly: GCA_045649935.1. Classification (GTDB taxonomy): domain Bacteria; phylum Bacillota; class Clostridia; order Oscillospirales; family Acutalibacteraceae; genus UBA6857. Next base: position 10,618 of record JAZRQQ010000003.1, read on the forward strand.
ATTGCGCGTGATACTCTTGAAATTCTTTTTGCGGACCAACCGACAAGGTTTTCTTCAATTGCCGCATCAATTTCGTCAAGATTGCTGTAAACTTTTTTTGCTAAATTTTCAGCGAAGGCATTTGCAGGAAAAATTTCAAGCTCAAATGCTGTCTCTATAAGATCAACAATTGTAGCTTCTTCCTGAAAATCCTTTTCGAAAACAAGTATAAATGCCATTTCTCTGGCTTCGTGTCTCGTCATATTTACTTCCTCCCCCAATTAAACATAAAAAATTCAATCGGTTGCAAATTTATACAGATATCATTATACCACAAATTTTAAATCCTACAACTATTTTAGCTCAATAATTGTTAAATTTTCTGAAAAAATATTCGTATTTTTCTCAATAATCTCCGTAATCTGAAGAATTTTTGCATCAGTGAGTGTATTTTTTTCCAAAACCACCTGACACTGTTCACCGTTTATAACAACAAGACATTCACTTCCGGTTTTTGCTGTTATAAGATTTTCTGCATCGGTTTGCATTTTCATATCATTCTGATAATCAGAAAGCATAACAGTAACTTCATTCATACTGCTCTTATCGAGTGATTCACTATCAAGTATCTCCTCAATATTTTCAATGGTTTCGTCATAGGAATTCTGCCTCTTCAGCTTTGCAGTTGAAAAATAGTCTTCAGAAGACAAAGAAGCTGTTTCAGCTGAATCTTCTGAAATGATAACTGACTCTTCTGTATTTTCATCATTTTCAGCTGTAGTACCTGCGACAAAAAGTGTATCTCCGAGATTACCGGTTACCGGCTCATCAACACCGGTTGTTGTCTCAGCTGTATTACTTTCCGGTTTTGCAAAATACCAGTTTACCGTTATAGCAGCACAAAGCGCAATTATCAGTGTAGCTGTAAGCACTTGTCTTTTTTTCAGTAGCATAATATTTCCTCCTAATTCTGCATTTCAGAGATGGCGATACTATTGCTCCTTATACCAAAAATCGCCTTAATCATCATAGTAATTTCTGTTTTAACCTTGGGGTTTCCGCCACCTTCACAGACAACAGCTACGCCCATAACCTTAGGAAAAATTTCTTTTATCAGCAATCCTCCTTCATCACTCCCCGTTTCAACAATTATGTACTCCTCTGATGTCCTTTTACTGTTTTCTTCCGTTTGTTCGGATGTATCAGAGGCAAACACATTTTCACCCGAGCACTCATATGTAATCATAACCTTTACCTTTCCGGCACCTGAAATTTCACCGAGCAATCCTTCGAGCTCTTTTTGCAGTTTATCCTCGTCATAACTGCAGTCTCCCCTTTCTTCCGTCAATTCGTCACGTTCACTGTAAGAAAATTCAGAGAAAAGAATCAGAAGCATCCCAACGGCACCTATTATAATTATCATTAGAGCTTTTTTATCTGCCCATAGTTTTTGTATCAGAGCAAAAGCCTTATCTTTTATGTTATTATCCATCATTCTTCTCCTGAAAAATTATTGAAGCCTTTTCACCGCAGACCCTTCTGACTTCCTCTTTTATAATATTTTTTTCGTACTCATCAAAGCTGCCGCTGAAAATGATTTCTGAAACCGATATTTTATCCGACTCAGAAATACATACCGCCTTACAGCTGCCCTCAAAAGCTGAAGAAGAAATAAAATTATTGAAATATTTCTCTGTTTCAGACTCTGCAGCACTTATTGCAGGATAGCTGCTGTATTTTTCATAATATTCATATCCGTTTTTATTTTCACTTATATTCAGATAATGACTGACTTTTGTAAAATCTGCTTCGGTATCAGAAAAAGACATAACGAATGAATAAATCATTATAAATGAAAACAAAGTTCTGAAAGCGTTTTTGCTCTTACTTTCAGGCAGCAGCAACAATACTACTGATGACATAATTGAAATAAGAGATATAATTTTGCACCACGAGGTTATTTTTTCCATTTCAGCCACCTCTGAATGACAGCATAACAGCTGTAGATATAATCAGTACAAACATTTCAAACACAGCAAGCAGGCCTATAATTTTAATACCGCAGGAAAAACCACCGAATGCATTTGAAAGCGTTTTACAGTCGAGGGTTTCACTGATAAAGCCGAGTGCACTGAAAGAAAAATAATAAAGCATTATTTCAACAAGTACAGGTAGATTTATAATAAGCACAGCAACAATCCCGACTATAGCAACAGAACCTTTAATTACATTTATACTGCCAATAAGTACTGAATATGCCTCACTTATAGATGAACCGATAACCGGTATAAGGCTTCCGATTGCAAATCTTACGCCCTTTGCCGCAACAGTATCAGCTGCAGTTGATATAACACTTTTGAGTGTCAGTACAGAAGCAAAAAGCGATGCTGAAAGTCCAAGAATAAAAGACACCGATTTGTTTGTAACAGAAATAAGTCTTCCGAAATTTAAAACATCACTTATTGAAAATGCAACAGAGAGACAGAAGAAACAACCGATCACATCAATAAGACCGTAGCTTATTAGTGCTGAAATGCCCTCAGAAAAAGCAAGTATCATAGAATTGTATGTAAGTGCAGCACTCGGATTTCCGCTTGCAGCAATAACTACAGCGTAAATCGGAACAAATGAAGACATCAGACTGCCGTTAAGCTTAATGAGTGAAATTGCAGAATTAAGACAAAGATTAATGCTGTCCGTTATCATAAGAGTTGCCGCCATCACAGACAGAGACGAAAGCATCGTCTTGTATTTTTCACTTTCAAGGACAACTGTAATAAACCCCATAAGTATAACAAGATTAAAAAGCTTGATAAAGCTTTTCAGACTACCTGCAAACACCTCAGAAAAATTCTCTTTGTAATATCTGAAAATATCAGAAACAGATATCTCGTAAATACTATCAAAATCAATATCTGTTATACCGAAATCTTCAAGAGCATCAAGAATATCATCATCCATAGATGAAAAAAGTCTGTCAGAAATATCGTTTTTAAAATCATCAGTTGCATTCACCGAAAACTTTATTATAAAAACACCCAGTAATGCCAAAATTATACTTATAAATCTTTTCATTCTAAATATGCCACCGCAACGTTTATCACAGATTCAATATAAGGAAGTGCAATCACTGCAAGTAAAATTCTTCCCGAAAATTCAATAACACTGGCAACCAGCTTGTTTCCGTTTTCATTACAGACGTCAGAAGAAAATTTAGTAATCAGACAAATTCCCATGGCTTTAATAACAGACGAAATTATCTCTTCACCGTTTTCCAACGTAGTGAAATGCTCATATACTACACCCAAAATTTCTTTAAACACATCAATCAGCATTATAGTTGCAAAAGAAATATACAGTATTTCTACAGGCAATACAAATTCATTGAGATATTTTTTAAGAAGTGTGCTTATAAGACATACGGCAATTCCGACAAACGCTATTTTAAATATCATCAGAAATCAACTATCCCTCTAATGCTTTCAAACAGTTCTTCAATATGGGGAATTATCATCATAAGTACAATAATTATTCCTGCAATTGTCATAATAGTTGCATATTCACCTTTGTCACTTTTATTCAGAAGCTGATTCAAAATTGCCACAATAATTCCTATTGCAGCAATTTTGAATATTAAATCCATTTCCATAACTGTTTTCCGAGATTTTTATAATCTCAGCCTTTCACTTTTTAAAACACTAATATAAATACTGCAGACCCCAGAAACATACCAAAGAGTGATAAAACTTTACCATATCTGTTATAGTCATCTGCAGCATTATCAAGAAATCCGCTGAAATATACTATGTACGATTTTATAATGTTTATCTGATTCACTGAGTCGGAAGTTCCTAAAAAAGCTCCCAGCTGCAACAGTTTATCTTTTTCACTGCTCTTATATAAAAGAGCATCTTTTACAGATTCATTCCATGCCTTCGGAAAATCCGAACCACGCTCAAGCTCACAAGCACAATTTCTGATAAAATCAAGATTTCTGACAGTACCTTCCTCTGACAAGCTGCAGATAATTCTTATTATGTTCATCCGTGAGTACTCTATTGATACAATCAGAACATTAAGAAAGGTTATTGTTTCTTCAAGAAGAATCTGCCTTTTTTTAAGCAATAATGACATCCTCATTCCTGTGAGCGTAAATGCTGTCCAAAGAAAAACGGCTCCTGAAAATCTCATCATATATCTCCTTTGCATCATATATACCTTCTATTTCACCGGGAGCCTCAGAGCTGCTCAATAATACAATAAAATCAAAGCTGCATCGGGAAAGAAGTTTTTCAAGCTGAGGCCTTTTCAATAAATCTCTGTAGCCTGAAGCGTGAATAGTTGTAATAAAGCATACGCCACTGTTCATTCCCTGTACAATGCCCTCTATTTCTTTATCTTCTCCTACCTCGTCAATGGCAATTATCTGCGGAGACATAGTCCGTAGTGCATTCATTATTCCCTTTCCTTTAGGAAAGCAATTGAAAACATCCGTATTGATTCCGACATCATTCTGACAAATAGAGCCGTTAACTGATGCTATTTCCTGCCTTTCATCTATTAGCGATACTTTATACATTCTGTCAGAAAGCTGTCTTACAAGATCTCTGAGAACAGTAGTTTTTCCCGATGAGGGCGGTCCTGCAATTATAATACTCTTTGGTACATCCGAAAATATTTCTGCAATTATTCCGTCAGCTGCACCGGTTACTTCTCTTGATATTCTTATATTGATGCATGAAATTTCATTTACAGATATTATTTCACCTTTGTTGTCGGTTACTGCCGTACCTGTTATTCCCGCCCTGTGTCCGCCCTGATATGTAATATATCCGTTTATGATACTGTCAATATGACTGTATACAGAGTAGCAGCATAATCTGTTGAAGGTATCTGTAATTTCTTCAGGCTTGCATATATAGACGTCAGCTTCATATAAACTGCTTGTACATCCGTCATTTTTCAGAAAAAGGCTTCCGTACCGTCCGCAAAGAATGACGGGCTTACCGATTCTGAGTCTTATTTCGTAAGTGTCACCCTTAATAATAGAGCTGAGTTCTTTAAGCTTGCTTTTCAGTACACCAGATAAAACACTTACTGCAGTATTAAAATTGTCTTCTTTGTAATTCATAATTTTACCGCCTTCTTTTTTCTTCATTTCAAGACTATGAGGGCGTGTCCGAATTTATTACAAAATCAATAAAACATCTTGAAGATTATTTCAATTTGTTGTATGATGATAAGAGCTAAATAATTTAAGTAAGAGGTATAATATGAATAAGAAAAGAAACAGTTTTATAGTTGAATACCAATACATAGTTATGGCATTTCTTGCAACTGCTGTTACTATGCTTGCCGTTTATCTTTGTAACGGAATGGTACCCTTTGGTGATAAAACTATTCTCCGAATGGACCTTTATCATCAGTACGGACCTCTTTTTGCTGAATTATATGACAAAATAAAGGAAGGCGGAAGTCTTTTCTATTCCTGGTCGTCAGGTCTCGGCAGCAGCTTCCTCGGAAATTATTTCAATTATCTCTCAAGCCCCGTAGGCGCAATAATTATGTTCTTCGGACATAAAAACATACCTGAAGCTATCGGCGCTATGATTCTTATCAAAGCCGCACTTTCAGCCTCAACCTTTACCTTCTACGTAAAAAACTCCCTTAAAAGACAGAGCTATGCTGTTGTTTCCTTCGGTGTTCTTTATGCTTTCTGCGGATATATGCTTGCTTATTACTGGAATGTAATGTGGCTCGATGCTATGGTTCTTTTACCTGTAGTTCTTTTAGGTATTGAGAGAATCATCAACAACGGTAAGCCTGCAACCTACATTACCGGTCTTGCACTTACGATGTTCTCGAATTACTATATGTCATATATGCTCTGCATTTTTTCTGTTATATACTTTATTTATTATTTCTCTGCAAATTACAGTCTGAGCGATGTTGTCAGCAAAAAATTCACCTCTGAAAAACGAAGTACCGTACGCAACCTCTCAAATAACAGATTTATCAGAACCGGCTTTATTTTTGCTTTTGCTTCTCTGGCAGCTGCAGGATTAATGGCTGCCGTTCTTCTTCCGGTTTACGGCGTTCTGAAATCCAGCTCTGCAACATCAGGTACATTCCCCTCAGATTTTGAATCATATTTCTCTTTCTTTGATTTCTTTGCAAATCACTTTGCAAACCTTACAACCACAATCCGCAGCAGCGGTGACGATGTTCTTCCCAATGTTTACTGCGGTATTCTTACTATCATTCTTGCCCCTCTCTACTTTTTCACTAAATCAATATCTAAAAAAGAAAAAATCTGTACCCTTATTCTTCTTATTACTCTCTACTTTACTTTCAATATCAATATATTCAACTATATCTGGCACGGCTTCCATTTCCCCAATGATCTTCCTTACAGACAATCCTTCATCTACTCTTTTATCCTTCTGATAATGGCATATAAAGTCTTTTTAAGACTTAAGGAATTCAATTCAAGACAGATAGGCACGGTAGGTGTAGCCTTAGTAGCATTTGTTTTCTTCGTAGAAAAAATAACATCTAAAAATGTAGGAACAGGCTCTGTTCTTCTCACTCTTGCATTAGCAGTTCTTTATGTGGTTGTTCTGACAATATTCCTCGATAAAAGATATCACGCAGCATCCCTTGCCTTTCTGCTTCTTATCTGTGTGTGCAGTGAGGTTGTAATGTGTGATTCAAGCACAGTAAGTATTACAATCACAAAAGACTCCTATGCTTCTGACTATGATGAATTCAAAAAGCTCAAGAACAATCTTGATATCATTGAGCAGGATGAATTTTACCGTATGGAGCTTACTGATCTCAGAACAAGAATGGACCCCTCATGGTACGGATATAACGGTGTTTCGGTTTTCTCATCAATGGCTTCTGAATCACTTTCAAATTTACAGGATGATCTTGGTATGATGAGTAACCGTATCAACAGCTATACCTATAATCCGCAGACTCCCGTCTACAATATGATGTTCTCACTTAAATATATTGTAAACAATGAATCCTTCAATGTTCTCAATTCACCTTATTACACTCCCTCGGTTTCCTCAGAAGGATTTAGTGCCTACAAAAACAACTACTATCTCCCCATTGCATACTGTATAAGCAGCAATGCAGAGACCTGGGCAACCGAAGAATATATGAACGCATGGAAGATTGATCACAATTCCGATCCCTTCCAGCTTCAGGGTGATTATTTTGACCTTGCTACAGGCGCAGGGAATCCCTTTGAAAAGCTCGATATTTCTTATGCAACCTATTCCAACATTTCTCCCTTCAGCGAAAGTCTCAGCGGTACATCATTCAGCTATTTTAAAACCACACCGGATGCTGACGGCTCTGTAATTCTTTATCTTACACCCGAAAAAGAAGGTAATGTGTATATTTATTTCGATGTCACAGGTTCAAACGACAAATCCATCACTATCAATTCTTCTATCGGCACAAAAAGCCACAATATAGGTCAGAACAGTATTCTTGACTTAGGCAGATATAAAGAAAACGAAAGCATTACAGTTACAATTCCCTTTGACAGCAACAGCGGTAAACTCAGCTTCTTTGCTTACACAATCAACGATGAAATACTTAATAACGGTTATAAGATTCTCTCCGATAACCAGATGATTACAGAAAAGCACAATGACACCTATATCAGCGGCAGATTCACTGCAAATAAGGATTGTATACTTTACACATCAATCCCCTATGATGAAGGTTGGAAAGTTATTATCGACGGCAAAGAAGTAGAGAAGGAAAATATTATAAGCTTAGGTAACGGTCTTATTGCCGTAAAGGTAGAAAAAGGAAATCACGATGTTGAATTTAAGTTCAGTGCATCCTACCTTCGCGCCGGAATTATAATATCAGCATTCACATTTGCAGTTTTAATCCTTCTTTATTTCCTCAGAAAATTAAAATCAGTCAGAAATAAAGTTAAACATTCAGGTGGTTTTGAAGATCTTAACTGTAATTATTCTGAAGAAATTTTCATACCGGTTAAATGTGAAGCTGTTCCTGAGGCTGAAAATAATAAGATTACAGCTGTAGCTGCTACACCGGTAAAAGAAATAATTTATCCCACTCAGAGATATATAAAAAGAGAAATAATTGAACCCTCCGTATCAATTGAAACAGAAGATATCAGCTTATAAAAAATGCCCTTCGTTCGCTGTGAACGAAGGGCATTAATGATGAAATTTATTTCATATTTCTTTCATAGGATTCGATCATTTTCTTAACCATCTGACCGCCTACGGAACCGGCTTCACGTGATGTGAGATCACCGTTGTAACCCTGCTTAAGGTTAACACCTACCTCAGCAGCAGCTTCCATCTTGAATCTGTCAAGAGCATCTCTTGCTTCAGGTACCATACCCTTGGAAGAACCGTTTTTTGACATTGTATTCACACTCCTTTTTTAAAGCTTTTGCGTTTGCAAATATATTTTATGTCACTTAAACGGTTATATTAGTGTTACAATTTGCCAATACAAAAAGAATATATATACTTATTTATATATATTTTCGAATTTTCCTTGTATATTTTAATAAAAAACTTGAATATTTTTACATTATACTGTATAATGGTAAAAATTTATCAAGGAGGCAATTATGAACATACACCGTTTAATTGATATGCATGTACATTCGGATAATTCACCCGACGGAAAACACTCACCTATGTATATATGTGAACATGCAGTAAAAAACAATCTCGGTGCTATTGCTTTTACTGACCACTGTGAAGTTGATAAATTTTTTCAGCTTAAATATAACAATATGATTTTCCATTCCTATTTTGAATGCTGTAAAGCAAGAGCTGCCTTTGAGGGTCAGCTTCTTGTACTTATAGGAGCAGAAATTGCTCAGCCCCTATCTAACCTCTCCCTGGCAGATAAAATTATAAATCAGTATAATTTTGATTGCATTTTAGGAAGTATTCACACGCCAAGAGGTTTTGATTGCGATGTTAAAGAAATAGAGTATGATAAAATAGATGTCTATGAGTTTATGAATAACTATTTTGCAGAGCTTACTGAGCTTGCCGGCTGGGATGGCTGTGATGTTCTTGCTCATATCACTTGCCCTATGAGACGCATTCAGGGAAAATATGCAATGGATTTTGATTATTCGAAAATTCAGACAGCTACAGACACTCTCCTTGAGGCAATAATTAAAAATAACAAGTCTCTTGAAATCAATACTTCGGGGCTAAGACAGCAAATGGGCAGAACAATGCCTGAAGAAAATATAATTAAAAGATACCGTCAGCTTGGCGGAAGATATATTACAATCGGTTCCGATTCACATGCTGCGCAGGATTGCGGGGCAGGAATCAAAGAAGGTATTGAAATTGCAAAAAGCTGCGGTTTTGATAAAATTACCTTTTATGTAGGCAGAGAACCGATGGAAATTGATATTTAAAAGAAAAGGAATGATCCGATGGAAACAAAAACAATAGACTCAGGAATAAAAATTGAAAAGAAGACGGTTATAGGTATATCTGTTCTTCTTTTCGCTATAATGATTTTTGCAGGCATACTTACACAGGTTGTGCCAACAGGTGCTTATGATGTTGATGCATCCGGTTCAATTATAAACGGAACCTATCACGAAATTCCCCGTGAAGAGGTGGGATACAGCTTCTGGAGAATATTTATTTCACCTGTTGAAACATTTATCAACGCAACAGGTGATGCTTTAACCGGTGTAATTATTATTCTTGTTATTGTTTTAATCGGCGGAACCTTTCTTATACTCGATAAAAGCGGCGTAATGAAATATATGATGTATGTTATTGTGCAGAAATTCTCTGCCAAGAAATATGCATTATTGGCTGTAATGGTGTTTGCTTGTATGCTTATGAGCTCATTTGCCGGTATACTTGAAGAATCAATGACTCTTGTGCCTTTAGCTGTTGCTATATCACTTTCACTCGGATGGGACTCTTTTGTCGGTCTTGGCTTCAGCCTTATTGCTGTAGCTTTCGGTTATTCTGCAGCAACTTTCAATCCCTTTAATGTCGGTATTGTACAGTCAATGGCAGGTCTGCCTATGTTTTCAGGTGTTTTATACAGATGCTTTGTTTTCGTTGTAATCTATACAATACTTGTTACATTCCTGATAAGATATGCTAAAAAGATTGAAAAAGATCCCCGGAAATCACTTTGCTATGAAAGTGATATTGAACTGAGAAAACGTTATCTTAACGAAGAAGAAACTACGAAAGCCTTAAATAATCCTATGATGAAAAAAGCTACCGGTGCTTTTGTAAAATCCCTTCTTGCGGTACTTGTAATCACGGTAATCTGTCTTGTTGCAAATACATTTATTGAAGACCGCACACTTTCAGATATTATCGGTTATTTACCCCTTGCATCAATGGCTGTTCTCTTTACTGCCGGAGGTCTCAGAGCCGGTTACATTTCAGGTATAAAAAGTAAAGAGCTTATGTCGGGCTTTGTTTCGGGTGCTAAAACAATACTTCCCGTTGCACCGGTAATTCTGTTCATTATCAGCATTACATATATTCTCAAGCAGGGAATGATTATTGATACACTTCTTTATTGGGTATATAATCTTGTAAAGGATGTAAACCCCTATCTTTCAGCAATAATTATTTTCCTTCTGATATGTGTATTTGAATTCTTCATCGGAAGCGGTTCAGCTAAAGCTTTTCTTCTTATGCCTATACTTCTTCCTCTTGTTGATATGCTTTCAATCGGCAGACAAAATCTCATCGTTTCATTCTGTCTCAGTGACGGACTCTGCAATGTCCTCTTCCCCACTAACGGTCTTCTGATTATTGCTTTGGGCATTATAAATGTATCGTACCCGAAATATATTAAAATGTCATGGAAGCTTTTCACTCTCGAATTTATCGCCTCAATAGGCATAATAATTTTAGCAACCGCAATAAACTATTAATGCAGAACATATCTAAAAAAATCCCGGTTTACATAAAAGTAACCCGAGATTTTTTGTAAAAAACAAGTCCGCTGAATCAGCGGACTTATCAAATATCAG
>JAZRQQ010000004.1:0-3329 GCA_045649935.1 Acutalibacteraceae bacterium
GTTGTACAGTATAAGGTTACAGGTCTTACTGCCTGCGCACAGAATAGAATCCGTGTAAGAGCATATCAGAATGACGGCCGCACACCTTACTACAATAACTGGGTTGAGGTTAAGCCCTTCGTAACAAAGATCGGTGCGGTATCAGGCTTTGCAGGTCCTTCTTACACCAATGATACTACAGTAAAGCTTACATGGAAGGCAGCACCCGGTGCAAAGACCTACCGTGTATATAATAACAATGTAAAGCTCTTTGATGTGGCAACTACTTATGCAAACATCAAAATTGCTGCAGGCAAAACATATAAGATTTCTGTTGCTCCCGTTAACGGAAGCATCGTAGGTGCAAAGACACCCGTTATTACCTTCACAACTCCCTGTGCACAGGTAAATAACGTTGCAGTAACAAGCATTACCGATACATCAGTAAGCCTTTCATGGTCTGCAGTTGCAGGTGCTCAGAATTACCGCATAGAGTACAGTGCAGACGGTAAGACTTGGAAGAGTGTAACTGCAGAAAAGACAGCAGTCACAGTTGAATACCTTGCAAAAGACACAACTTATCAGTTCCGTGTATCTGCAGTTAACAAAAACGGAACAAAGGTTCAGTACGGTAAGCACTCAGCTGTTGTTTCAAAGGCTACACCCGCAGGTGTTACAAGTACTGTTGAGTCAGGCGCAACCAAGCTTCAGTGGGCGGCAATTGACGGTGCTGTTGCTTATAAGGTAGAACGTTATCTTGTCAACAGAGATGAATGGATTAATTCAGGTGATATAACAGCAACTGAGACAGAATTTATCTGCACTTACGAAAAAACCAGCTATTACAGAGTAAAGGCTCTTGATGCTGAAGACAAGGTTATTTATACTTCTGAAGGTATTACTGTTGCAGGTATCGGCCGTACATTTAAAAAGACTGCTTACGGTGTTGATTTCTCATGGCCTGCTGATGAGGTAAGCGGTGCAACATCCTATCAGTTAGTTGTATCTGCTCAGAATCAGGCAATTGAAACTAAAACTGTAGGAGCATCAGTTAACAGCTATTCTTTTACACTTGCTCCCGGAACCTTCTATGAGATTGATATTTATGCAATTGTATCAGGCAGAAAAATTGTAGTTGATCAGTTTGCCTTTGTAACTGAAAAATTAAATATTGCTGATAATTCTGATAAGGGTGTTAATGCAAAGCTTCTCTATCTTGCTGAATCAATCAACAGAACAAAGTTTGGTAATTCAATGGTTACCGAAATGAATGTGCATTCGGAAACAATAAACAAGATGACCTATATGGAATTTGATGCAGGTACTTTCTTTAATGGTCTGCTGCTCTCAGAATTGAAAGGTCAATTCGAAGGATTAACAGAAGATGAGGACTACCATATCGGACTTGACGGATTTAAGTGCTACAATGAAAAAGCCGTGGCTACTTTGCTCAAAGGTATAGGCGAAGATAGTGATGATGCAAATATTGTTGAAATCAATGATGTTAAGGCTATATATAACGATCCGGCATCGGGTTATACAAACGGTCTCGGTGATATTACAATCAAGAACGCAAGTGGCAAGGTAACAAATAAAAAAGGATATCTTTATGACGGTGTTCAGCCTGTCGGAAAGAGAGCATATATTCCTGATTATACTAATCCTTCAGCATGGAAAAACGGTTTTGAATCTGTAAATGTCAAGGAGACAGATGACTGTTACGAGATGACTGTTGTTATAAAGCCTGAAACGGTAGATCCTTCAAACAACAAGACAAAGTATCATGCAGGACTTGTAAATGCCATCGAGAGCACTAACATCAGCTTCGGCGGAGACGAAGAGGATACAAGAATCACAACAAAGGTCGGCAAGACAACCGTTACTGCAAAGATTGATAAGAGCGGCAGACTTTTAAGTTATGATGTTAAGATGTCTTACAATATGGATATTGCTTCATCCATGTCTATGATAGGCGAGGGAGACAGCTTTACCTTCAAGATGGCTATGAAATTAGAGGGCACGGATACCTATACCACCGCCTTCAAGCGTTACAGCAAATAATAATTATTAAATCAATCACAAGGGATACCCCGTGTATCCCTTGAATTGTTAGGATGAAATAATATGAATCAGAAAAAAATCATTCAGCTTGCCGTAATTGCGGTAGTGGGTGTGTGGATATTCTGTATGAGCACCCTCCTTTCCGTAACTGTGGGAAGAAGAATAATTGCCTCACAGACCACAGCTCCTGTGGTTACTGTTCCTACGGCTCCGAGCACTACGGCTCCGCCGACTACGACTGCAGCACCCACCACACGTCTTCCTGTGGGAGGTAATGTTGTTGCGGCTGATGTCAGTGTTGAGGATCCGGATTGGTATGTCGAGGAACAGGAGTCAATAAAGATTTCTCAGGTAATTGATGAGGTAAACAGAACAAACACTACTGAAAAAGCTGATAAGTCAAAATCTAACATACCAAAGGGTAAGGCTGCAATAATCAAGGCTTACGTTGACGGTGTAAATAAATTAAAGGCATCCACAGACTTTTCTCTTTACAAGGATGACAAGCTTAACCTTACCATTGATAAAATGCCTGCAGAGAGCATTGCTAAATCAATGGCAGAAAGCCTTATGCAGCAGGCTCAGAAAAAGCCGATTACCTATAATTTTGTCGGCGGTGTTGATGCGCAGACAGGGAAAAAGCCAAATGAGGCAATTGCACCTCTTAATGTGAGTGCAAGTGTTGAAGAAAGTGCAATTTCCTCTGCAGTGGCATCACAGACAGCTGACGGAGGCTACAAGATAACTCTTCTTATGATTCCTGAGCTTCAGACTTATACAACTCCTGCGAAAAACCATTCGACTATGGTGGAGGTTGTTGATATAACACCCTATATTCCCAGGGGACTTACCGTAAAAACTCTCGATATGAGCTATACGGATACGAAAATAGAGGCAACCTTTGACAAGGATGGAAAAATTCTTTCTATGATACATTATCTTAAGGTTGAGAAGGCTGTTGCAAATGTAAACTTTATCATTGATGTTGAGGTTATTGTTCACGGCGATTTTGTAAGTAATTATACATTCAGTTATTAAAATCAATAAATCGGTTGACTTTACTGATAATAAGTGTTATAATTTACGAGTAATAATTACTTGGAGGAATAAAGATGGAAACTTTCAAAAAAGTACTTAAAGTTGTTGCAATTATCGTGGCAATCGCAGCTGCAATTGCAGGTATTTATGTTGCAGTAACCAAAATTATAGAAAAGAAAAAGGCTAAGAATGCTGATGACAGAGTGAATTATGTTTCCTGCGCAACATTAGAAGGAGATTACGATTTTATC
>JAZRQQ010000005.1:0-6324 GCA_045649935.1 Acutalibacteraceae bacterium
TTGCTGAAAAGCTCGGCTTTATGGGCACAGCAATTGACGAAGCACCCAACAGCGTAAGAGGCGAAGAAATCGAAATTTCTACTGAAGATTCAGCTCTCAAGCTTCTTGTTATCCCCACCGATGAAGAGCTTCTCATCGCTCAGGATACCTACGAATTAACAAAATAAACCCTGAAGTTAAAATCTCCTCCGTTTTTATCGTGAACGGAGGAGATTCTTTTTTATTTTATTACCTGTGTTTTTTTCTTGCTGCAGCTCTTGAAGGTATTATCCTTTACCACAGCCTTGTTCTTTGCATAAGAAATACCGTAGGCGGCTTTTGTAACAGTGTTACCTGTAATCTTAACCTTGCCGTCTTTATTCTTTGCAACGTAAATACCGCTTTTTGAACAAGAGTTTACGGTATTGCCTGAAATCTCTGAAATCTTGCATTCAGGGCTGTTTATCATTATACCGTATCTGCACTTGACCTTAAGGTCCTTGCTTGTTTCTGCGGTCTTTGTGTTTATGCTGTTGCCCTTTATCTTACCTGCCGTTGCCTTGCTGTCCACAGATATACCGTCAGCAGAGGATGAAACGAGATCAATATTATTCTTCGTAATCGTACCGGCAGACGCCTTCTTTGTGACACAGATGCCCGTAGCCTTACCGCCGCAGATATAGTTTGAGGAAACAGTCGTCACCTTTGACGTGCCCGCAATAAAGATATTCGTATTGCTTCCGTAATAAATTTTATTGGATGACAGATTGGTTGTAACCGTGTCGCTGAGGTTGATACCGCTTGCAGTAACAGTGTAAAGCTTATTTGATTTGATATTTTTAACCTTGCTACCGTTGAGATACAGACCGTGACTTGCGCTTGTATCAATTTTATTTGAAGAAATATTATCAGCAGTGGACTTTTTGATATAAACCGCAGTTGCTCCGCTGTTTGTTATTTTGTTGGATTTTATATCCTCAGACTTACCCTCATTGAGATATATACCCTGTTCACCGGGAGAGGAAATCTTATTTGACTCTATTTTCTTGACAGTAGATATTCTGAAATAGAGAGAATTTCTCTTACTGCTTTTAATTGTGTTTGATTTAACGGAATCGGAAGTTGAGCGCTCCAGATATACTGCCTCAGCACCTGCTGACGATACCGTATTGGAGTCAATTTTCTTTGCTGTGGATCCCTTTATATAGATACCGTTTGTCTTGCTTTTTGAAACAGAGTTGGAGATTATTTCATCTGATTTTGATTCCTTAAGATACATACCCTGTGTACCGGGACTTGTAATTTTATTTGACGTAATCTTCTTTGCCGTTGATTTTTTAACATAAAGACCGTTTGCCTTACTCTTTGTTACCGTATTGTTTTTTACATCCGTAACAGTTGTCTCGTCTAAATATATGCCCTCAGTACCTGCAGACGATACTGTATTGGAATCAATATATTTTACAGTAGAATCCTTTGCGTGAATACCGTTTGTCTTACTGCTGCTTATTGTATTGGACTTTACGGAGTCGGACTTTGATTCCTTCAGATATATACCGTCAGTACCGGGAGACGGTATGCTGTTGGAGGTAATCTTTTTAGCAGTTGACTTTTTTACATAGATACCGTTAGCCTTACACTCTGTCAGAGTATTACTTTTAATCGAGTCAACCGTTGACCTTTCAAGATATATGCCCTCAGTACCTGCAGATGTTACAGTGTTGGAGGCAACAGATGTAAGGGTAGACTGATTCAGATGTATACCGGTCTCCTTGCTGTCACTTATTGTATTTGATTTCAGATTTGCTGCAACGGATTCTCTGTAAGAAATACCGTCCATACCTGACGAGGACACTTTATTGTAGGAAACATTGCCGATTTCAGACTTGAGTATGTATATACCGATTGTCTTGCTGCCGCTGACCGTATTACTCTGAACAAGAGCATCCGTGGCTCTTTTTACAAGAATACCGCATTCACCTGAAGAGCTTACCTTGTTATACTTTACCTCACAGGCGCCGCACTCATAAACGAAAATACCATTTTCAGGGCAGCTCTTTACTGTGTTGGACGTTACAAAATTGCCTGCACTTTCATCGTAAACATAAATACCTGTTCCGCCCATTTCGGAAATCTTATTCTTTTTAATAACAGAATCGTCTGTTGTTTCCGTTCTTATGCCGTAGGAAATTGCATTCTTTATAGTGTTGGCATTAATTACGATACCCTTTGAATTCTCGGTAATAACGCCTATTTTCAGATTCTTTTCACCCTTGTTTGTGTCATTGATTGTGTTACTGTTGATATCCACATTTTCTGAATGCTCAACTCTGATTCCGTAAATACGGTTCTCGGAGGTTTTATTGTTTGTGACAGTTATTTTATTTTTTCTTATCTTTACATCAGACTCACCGTCTGTTACCTTACCGTCGGCACCCTTGACGTGGATACCGAAAACAGATACTTCGTCAACAGATGTGGTAATGGTATTATTTTCAACGGTCACACCGGATATACGGCAGTCACCGGTAAACATTACTCCGTCTCTGTCTCTGAAGTTTACAATGTTTTCACCGTGAACTCTGATACCGTAGGCAGTAACATTGTGACCCTTGCTTTCGATAGAAATGGTATTGTTATAGATTTTTGTATTGAAATTTTTAACGATAGTATCGTTTTTGTTGAAGGGAGCATAGAAATTACCTAATTCCTCGTGAGGCACGGTAGCACAGCAGATACCGCTTCCGCAATCGGTAATCACATTGTCATATATTTCACAGTTTATATAGTTTACGCCCTTTATAGCATAGCCTGCCACATTGGTGAAGGTGTTGTTTTTAATGACCATCTTATCGAAATAATAACCGGCTATACCTGTATGGGTACCGACACCGCGGGGAACATTACGGAATGTACAGCCCGAAATTTCAACATCCTTGATAGGTGTTTCATCGTAAGCGGGATAAACAAAATATTCTTCCTTGAGAACGTCCATTTGAATAGCTTCACAGTTATTGCTTGACCCCATTTTCTCGATATCCATATCAAGAAACTCACAGTCGAGAATTCTTACCTTTTCACAGGCTGCAAAAGTAAGAAGATGCTTTACGTCGAGAGTGTTTCTGAATACAATATCTGATATTTCAACATTATATGCGTGAGCAAAACGCAGCAGAGAGCTTGAACCGATACGCTGAGCGTCAAAGATACCGTTTCTGATTGTGATATTTCTGTATCCGTCATAGCCGTAGCTTACCTGAGTGCCTGCGCCGAAACGCATAATTGAGCCGCCCTTTTCACCTCTGTAAACAACGGAGCCACCGAAATCAATAACCGTATTGCTGTAGATATTGAAGGTTGTTGTTACGGTATACTCACCCTCGGGCAGACAGATAGTATGGATATTGTTTTCCGAAGCATTGTCACGGCAGTAATTGAGAGCCTTCTGGATATCACCTTCCGTCTCAGAATCCGTGTTATCCGTAGCTACCTCATAGGTTGCCACTACCTTCCCCGCACCGTTAAGAACCTCAATATTTCCCATATCAGCAGCACTGACCGCAAAGGATGCAGATAAAAAAAGTGTTAAGACAAATAAAACTGTAAAGAAAGATTTCTTCATATTTTCATTCCTTTCTCTTTTTATACCTTAATATTTTATCACTGTTGATACAGATATGTCAATGCAGATAAGAGTACATTTTCAACCGAAGACATCTAAAAAAATAATTAATAATCCGTTTTGACACTTGAAGTACACACGGCCTTTATATTATAGTGTTGAAAGGAGATGATAAAAATGATTAAATTGCTTATCTGCGATGATGAAACAAAAATAAGAGAAACCCTTTCTGACTATTTTACTGCCAAAGGCTTTTACACCGTAACCGCCGAAAACGGCAAGACAGCAGTAGAAAAGGCAGAAGAAGAAAGCTTTGACATTATTATCCTCGATGTACTTATGCCCGTTATGGACGGTCTTACCGCTTTAAGGGAAATACGTAAAAGCTCAGACACCCCTGTTCTTTTTCTCTCCGCCTTAGGCGAAGAAGAGGATTTGCTCAAGGGCTACAGATACGGTGCCGACGATTATATAGTAAAGCCCTTTCCCCTTTCTGTATTAAAGGAGAAAATAACAGCAACCGTAAACAGACATAAAGGCATCAACTCAAACAACAGGCTTTCCTGCAACGGTATTATCCTCGATTACGGTACAAGAAAGGTTTTCTGCGGTGAAAAAGAAATCTATCTTCCTGCAAAGGATTTCGCTATTCTTGCACTTTTAATGGAAAATAAGGGTAATATCCTTTCAAGGGATATCATTCTCTTCAAGGTGTGGGGATATGACTTTGACGGAGACGAAAGAGTAGTAGACACCCATATAAAACGACTCAGAAAAGCCCTTAAAGAATATGCTGCACCGATAACTACTGTAATCGGTGCAGGGTACTGTTTTAAAAAGGAGGAGCAAAAATGAATAAAAAGAAAATATGTTCTTTAATAATTCTTTCTTCCCTTATATTTTTTATCCTTTCTACTGCAGTAAATTTTTTCAGCACACATAAAACAATCAAATCAAATTTTCAAGGACTTCCTAATCAGATATGCTCAGCGGTAAGTGATTTTATAACAAAAAATGAAAGCGAAAAACTTTTAGAAAATTTAGAAAAATCCGACATTTCTCTCACTGACTATTACGTCTTCTGGGCTGAAAGGTTTACTGCAGGAACTTATCCCCACCGGGTTGCTATTCTCAATGAGGACAATGCTATTGTTTCAAAAAGTGAAACTGCCGTGTATATTGAATCCGACATTGTTTCAAATACCTTCAATAAAAGCTACCTTATCAGTCTGGAAGATTATATTACACCCTCAATAAAAAACGACCTGATGAAATTTAAATTTCTCAATTCAGAGTTTCCTTCTGTTGAATACATATCCTTTAACTATGACGGTGAAAAATATATTCCTGTAGAAATATGCTTTGAGGGAAGCTCATCAAGAGAACAAAAATCTTTTTATCTTACCCAAGAAATTCCAAATATAAAATTTGAAGGCAAGCAGTATAATATATGGTTCAATCTCTGCGGTGTTGATGAAAAGCTTTATGAAAACGGATACACTGATATGTTGGAAGAAAAACTAAAGGAAGAACGATATCGTCGTACTCACTACACTGGCACTACATCCGCATATGCTCACTATATAGAACTTGATGGTGAATATTATCAGATTTATGTTTCTATGAAATTTCACTCGTTTTTCAGAACTCTTACATCTGCTTATTTCATCAGACTGACAATAATAATTACTGTCCTGTTTTCTTTTGCCACCGGTGTTCTGCTCTATCTTTATCTTAAACTGTACAATAAAGGACAGCAGCTGGAAAAATCAAAGCGCACCTTTATTTCTGCCGCCGCACATGAGCTAAAAACACCTCTTGCGGTAATACAGAATCAGTGCGAATGTATACTTGAAGATGTTCTTCCCGAAAAGAAGGACGAATATATAAGGTCAGTCTACGACGAAGCCCTGAGAATGAACGATATTGTCACCTCTCTTCTGACCTTCAACCGTCTTTCAGCTACAGATAAGGTTCATAAGGACAAGGTTAATCTTTCGGAACTTGTCACCACAGAGATAAACAAATATCTCTCGTTCGCTGAGGCTAAAGGCGCAGAAATAATAACCACAGATATAACCCAAAACCTTTATGTCAGCTGCAACAGTGAACTGATGGCTCTTGCTATTGATAATTATCTTTCCAACGCCATCAAGTACACTACGGAAGAAAAGAAAATAACGGTATCTCTCATTAAAACTAAAAAAGGCTTTGTCTTTGAGGTGTTCAATACTGCTGAGCCAATAGACGAAAGTGAAATAAAAGGCTTATGGAATGTTCTCGAAAGACAAGATTCATCAAGAACACGAAAAGAAAACTCAACGGGTATGGGACTGCCTATATGCAAAAGGGTTTTTGATATTCACGGCTTTAAATATGAATGCAGAAACGCAGACGCCGGAATAATATTCAGTATTATGGGTGAAGCAATAAAATAAGCACAGAAGAGACCTCGCAGATTTTATCCTGCAAGGTCTCTTCTATTAATAATAATTTTCCGACAAAAAAACACACTCCCGATATTTCGGAAGTGTGCAATAAAAGCTGTACTTTTATCTCTTTGAGAACTGTCGTGGCGTTAAAAAAACATCCCGGTGGGATGTTTTTAGCTACGACCGCAACAGCTACGCTGTGAGGACCCGAAGTTCCCACAAGAAAAAAACACACTCCCGATGTTTCGGGAGTGTATAATAAAAGCTGTACTTTTATCTCTTTGAGAACTG
>JAZRQQ010000006.1:0-1742 GCA_045649935.1 Acutalibacteraceae bacterium
GAAATCTGAGAATAGCCTTTGAACTGACCGTTGATGTAAAGATAAAATGCACTGTCAACGCCTTCGAAGTTAATGTAATACTTTTCGCCGGGCTGCTTTTTAAGGTTAAAGGTACGGCGATAATGCCAACAGGGATTTTCATAAGGCAAGTGAGGAAGCATTACAGGGAAAGGATATCTGATGTTAAGATACTGAATATTGTCATAGCCGTGCATCTGTACACAGGAAGGAACGGGAATAGATTCGCCGAGCATTTCGTTAACATCAAAATCTTCAACATGGTCAAGCTGTTTAATCTGCCATACACCGTCAAGGGATTTGAATCTTGAGCTTGATGTTCTGTCAAGGATGCTGTGTTTTGTTTTTACCGCATCATCGGCAGCAAAAGGAATATAGTAACTTCTGTGAGGCATTGTGCCTATTCTTTCAAAACTCTGAAACTCTTTCATAATATTCACCCTTATACATTACCGTAAACGACTTCAAGATCGTCTTCCGTCATGTGCTTTTCTGCAAGGAGCTTTTCGTTAGCCTTTTCAACCTTAAGGCGTGAAAGAAGGACGGCTACAACTGCACAAAGAATTGCAGGTGCCCAGAGATAGAGGAAATGGAGCATATTGACTGTTGCGGGAGTCTGTACTGCTGCGTTTTCAACATAACCTGCAAAGTCAAGAAGCCAACCGCAGATTGCTGTACCGAGAGCACCGCCAACCTTAATACCGAGAGATGAGCAGGAATACATCATACCGTCAAGTCTGTGTCCTGTCTTTAAAGTTGTATATTCTGAACATGAAGCGATAAGAGCGTTCATATCACCCTGAAGAGGAGCTATACCCAAAGTTGCCACAGCTGTGAATGCGAGCATAAGAGGAATGCTGCCTATATAACCTGCAGCCATAACTCCGAGACGGCCTACAGTTGCAAGAATATAGCCTGCAATGTTAAGCTTATACATACCACCGAGCTTCTGAATAACCATAGGCAGTGCAATCAATGCCACAACCATTGTGATGTTTATGGCGAGTGAGAGGTCACTGAAAAGTGTCTCGTTGCCGAGAATATACTTCGCATAATATGTACCCATACCGATAACTGAAGCGTAAATTTGAGTCATAATGTAGGTGGCACAAATGATAACATAATACTTGTTCCTCATAAGAAGCTGGAAGGATTTAAAGAAGGTGAGCTTGTGCTCTTCCTCACGTTCCTTTTCCATACCTTCGTCTGCTTCGGGAAGTTCTTTAACTGAGAAAACTGAAATTGTGTTTACGATAAGACCGAGAACAGCATAAACGATAGCGATTGTTCTCCAACCTGAAGCGCCGCCGCCAAGCAAGCTTACTGCCTGAATTGTAACAGCTTCAATAATAATCTTTGTGCCGAATGCGAAGATAAAACGGAATGAACCGAGCTGAACTCTTTCGCTTGTATTCTTTGTGATAAGAGCTGTAAGTGATGCGTAGGCAATGTTATTAGCTGTGAAGAATACTGCATTAAGAAGGGTATATGCGATAAAGAAGAAGATGTACTGTGCTGTCTCGCCCCAATTCATAGGAACTGCGAAACAAGCAACGAGAGCAACTGAGCAACCGATGTACGGCCAAAGCATCCAAGGACGAGCCTTACCCATCTTTGTGTGCGTTTTGTCGATCATTCTTCCAAAGAAGAAGTCTGTCACTCCGTCGAAAATTTTTGAAACTGCGATCAAGGTACTTACAATACCCATGCTGAGCCCGACAGTG
>JAZRQQ010000007.1:0-12357 GCA_045649935.1 Acutalibacteraceae bacterium
GATCGCAGCTGTTGCAGCGATTGCAGCCACAACCGTGGTTGTTACCGCCTAAAACGTTGCCGTCACCGCAGAAAACGAACAAGAGAATAAGAATGATAATCCATGAGCAGCAGTTGCCACCGAATAAACCGTTGTTACACATTAACAGTTGACCCCCTTTCCTCCCGGCGCAGGTCGGGTGTTCGTGCTCACCCGTCTTGCGCTTACATTTTCAGTATATGGTTTTATCTTTAAGGTGTTACTGTTTCTGAATAAGTTTTTTTTCACCGAGCCAAACTAATTCAGAGGTGGATATATGAATAACGGTTTTTTATCCGGAAGAGGCAGATATCTTTATGATACAAAGGAAAAGGATTTCTTCTTTTCTTCGGAAAGGTCAAGGTCAACAGAGCATCCTTCCGAGGAAAGGTCAGAAAACAGCCTTTCGGTCGAATCTGAAAAAGCTTATAAATCAAAGAAAAATGAAGAAAACGAGAGTTAATTTCTGAAAACGGAAGGTCAAAGTATAGTTTTGACCTTTTTTGACCTTTGAAAAAACTCTTTTTCGGGATATAATTAAAGCATAAGGTCAAAGAAAGTCAAAGTCAAAAATGATGAAGGACAAAAAGGAAGTGAGAATATGAACCTTTCAAATGCAATAGCACGTATGATAAGTGATATGCTTGAGGAGAAAAGTGAAATTGAAATTCAGAGAAATATTCTGGCGCAGGACTTAGGCTGTGTGCCAAGTCAGATAAATTATGTGCTCTCTTCAAGATTTACACCTGAACGGGGATATATAGTCGAAAGCAGAAGAGGCGGCGGAGGCTTCATCAAAATTACACGTATAGCCTACGATAAGGATACTCTGCTTATGAAGGTCGTATCTTCTGTAGGGGATACACTTTCCGAAGATGTTGCCGAGGCTCATATTATGAATCTTCTTTATCATGAGCTTATAACAAAAGACCAGGCAAGACTTATGCTCGCTGCCGTGGGAGATACAGCTTATAAGGCTCTTCCGGCAGGTGCCAGAGGCATAGTCAGAGCAAGTATATTCAGACAGATGCTTTTATCAATAACCAGGGAATAAAATATATAAAGGGAGGTAATTATTATGTTATGTCAGAATTGTAAGAAAAACGAAGCAACAACACACATCAAAAGAGTAATCAACGGTGAAGCAACTGAGAGCCATCTCTGTTCTTCCTGTGCGCAGAATTCGGGTTACAGAGATATTTTCGATGATTTCTCCTTTAATCTTCCGGGAATATTCTCTTCCTTCTTCGGAGATACGGCTCTTTCTCTCGGTGAAAGCAGGCTTGACCGCTGTGAAAAATGCGGATGCTGTTTTGATGATATTATCAAAACGGGTACTGTCGGCTGTGCAGACTGCTATGAGAAGTTTTATTCGAAGCTTCTTCCCTCCGTGCAGAGAATTCACGGTAAGGCAAAGCATTCCGGAAAGGTGCCGCCCGTACATGAAGAGGTGCCTGAAATAAAAGAAAAAACACCTGAAGAAAAAATAGCCGAGCTTGAACAGGAAATGCAGAAGGCAGTATCTGAGCAGAATTTTGAAAGAGCTGCAATACTGCGTGATGAGATTAAAAAAATGAAGGGAGAAAACTGAGATGAGATGGTATACAAATACAGGTAATCAGGCGGATGTTGTTTTAAGCACCCGTATAAGACTTGCAAGAAACCTCAGAGAGTATCCTTTCCCTGCACGTCTTGACAGAGACGGTAAAAAGACTGTCTGCGGTATTGTAAAAGATGTGCTTGCTGACGAAAAGCTCAGATATATTGATATGGAAGAGCTTTCATCCGTAGAGGCAGTGTCTCTTGCCGAAAAGCATCTTATCAGTGCTGAATTTGCCTCCAACGGAACAGGCAGAGGTCTTCTTATTTCCGATGAAGAGGATATAAGTCTTATGCTCTGTGAGGAGGACCATATCAGAATACAGATTATTGAGCCGGGTCTTTCTATTGACGAGGCCTATAAAAAGGCAGACAGAATTGATACGGTAATTGAAAACAGACTTAATTTTGCTTTTGATGAAAGAATCGGCTATCTTACCCAATGCCCCACAGATTTAGGCACAGGTATGAGAGCATCTGTTCTTCTTCATCTTCCTGCCCTTTCAAGAAAGGGTGCCGTAAGAAATCTTACTACAACCGTAGCAAAGCTCGGTCTTACCTTAAGAGGCTCTTACGGTGAGGACGGTGAAATCTTAGGTGATATCTATCAGCTTAGCAATCAGGTTACATTAGGCATTTCCGAAAAGGCTGCCCTGCAGAATCTTAATTCAATCACTATGCAGATTGTTACACAGGAAAAGCAGGCCCGTGCCGTACTTGTTAAGGATGAGGATTTTCTGGACAGAATTTTCAGAGCCTACGGTGTTCTTAAAAACGCATACAAGCTCACCTCAAAGGAGCTTACAAACCTTATTTCCTATGTGCGTATAGGCGCTGCAGAGGGTGTACTGGATACGCCTTATGACAAGCTGTGCTCACTTATGATTGAGCTTCAGCCGGCAACAATGAACGCACAGAACAAGGAGCCTCTTACACGGTCACAGAGAGATGTAAAAAGAGCTGAGAAGGTAAGAGAAACATTAAAATAATACTTACGGGTCGTTTAAATAGTAACGGCCCGTTTTTTTATAGGAGGAAAATAAAAATGTATAAATTTACAGGCTTTACGGAGAAAGCAAACAGAGCTCTCAACTCTGCAGTAGAAATAGGTGAAAACTTCGGTCACACATATATAGGTACAGAGCATCTTCTTGCAGGTATTGTAAGAGAGGATAACGGTACGGGAACCACGGTGCTTCTTTCAAAGGGGGTATCTTATCAGAAGGTTCTTGAAATGATAAAAAAGACAGTAGGTGTCGGAATTCCTACGGTGCTGTCGCCTGATGATTTTACTCCGAGATGCAAGGGAATAATAGAGCTTTCCGTTTCAATTGCCGGTAAAGAAAATGCGGGATATATCGGTACGGAGCATCTTCTTACGGCAATGCTCAGAGACGGAGACAACAGCGGCTGCTTTATTCTTTCACAGATGGGAATTTCACCGAATATTATTTTAAGTCAGATGTATCAGGACGGAAAAAACAGCTTTCAGAGCGGAAGGTTTTCAGATAAAAAAAGTGCGCAGGACAAGGAAAAAACACCGAATCTCGACAAGTACGGTCAGGATCTTACTATGAAGGCACAGAAGGGTGGGATAGATCCCGTCATAGGAAGAGAAAAAGAGATAGAACGGGTTATTCAGATTCTCTGCCGCAGGAACAAAAACAATCCCTGCCTTATCGGTGAGCCCGGTGTCGGTAAAACTGCAATTGCAGAAGGTCTTGCCGTGAAAATTGCAAAGGGAGAGGTTCCCGAGCTTTTAGGCAGCAAGAGAATTGTCAGTCTTGACCTTACGGGAATGGTTGCCGGGACAAAGTACAGAGGTGACTTTGAGGAGAGAATAAAAAGCTGTATTGATGAGGTGGTAAAAAGTAAAGAGGTAATTCTCTTTATTGACGAGGTGCATAATCTTATCGGTACGGGCTCGGCTGAGGGTGCCGTTGATGCGGCAAATATTCTCAAGCCTTCTCTTGCAAGAAGTGAGCTTCAGGTAATCGGTGCAACAACTCTTGAGGAATACAGAAAATATATCGAAAAAGACAGTGCTCTTGAAAGACGTTTTCAGCCGGTAAAGGTAGGTGAGCCCTCTGAGGAAGAGGCTGCCGAAATTCTGAAGGGGCTGCGTGACAAATATGAGGCGCATCACAAAGTGAAAATTACCGATGAAGCAATATCTGCCGCAGTAAAAATGTCTGTAAGATACATCAGCGACAGATATCTGCCCGACAAAGCCATTGACCTTATTGATGAGGCGGCTTCAAGGGTAAGACTCAGCTCCTATGTGGCACCACCGGAAATCAAGGAGGCGGAAGAACGGCTTAAGGCAATAAGAGAAGAAAAAGCTTCGGCTATCAACAATCAGGATTTTGAAAATGCGGCAAAGCTACGTGACAGAGAAAAGGAGCTTATGAGTGAAATTACCGTAAGCCGTACCCGCTGGAAAGAGGAAAAAAGAACAGAAACGGGTACAGTTACGGCAAAAGAGGTAGCTGCAATCATATCAGGCTGGACGGGAATTCCTGCTGATGAGATAAGCAGACAGGAGAGTGAACGTCTTCTTAAGATGGAAGAAATTCTCCATGAAAGAATTATCGGTCAGGATAAGGCTGTAACGGCGGTGTCCAGGGCGCTCAGGCGCGGAAGAAGCGGACTCAAGGATCCGAAAAGACCTATGGGATCTTTTATATTCCTCGGTCCTACAGGTGTCGGAAAAACCGAGCTTTGCAAGGCTCTGGGTAGTGCGGTTTTCGGTGACGAAAATGCAGTGATACGTTTTGATATGAGTGAGTTTATGGAAAAGCATAACGCTTCACGCCTTGTCGGTTCACCTCCGGGATATGTGGGCTATGAAGAGGGTGGTCAGCTGACAGAAAAGGTCAGAAGAAAGCCCTACAGTGTAATTCTCTTTGACGAAATCGAAAAGGCGCATCCTGATGTGTTCAATATGCTTCTGCAGATTCTCGACGACGGTATTCTCACCGATTCTCAGGGAAGGCGGGTGGATTTCCGTAACACCGTTATCATTATGACCTCGAATCTCGGTGCAAAGCTTATTGCAGGTGAGGGAAGATCCATAGGCTTTACTCAGGGCGGCAGCATAGACAACGACAGAAAAATTCACGATGCGGTTATGGGTGAGCTGAAGAAAACCTTCAGACCTGAGTTTCTTAACAGAGTTGACGAAATAATAGTGTTCAGTCAGCTGAAAAAGGAAGAGATAGAAAGGATTGCGGAGAATATGCTTGAAAGCCTTAAAAAGCGTCTCTCTGAAATGGAAATCGAGGTTTCGTTCTCGGACAGAGTTATTTCCTATGTAAGTGAAAAGGGTTTTGATGTTCTCTACGGAGCAAGACCCTTAAGGCGTGCAATTCAGAACGGAATTGAAGATGTTCTTTCGGAAAAAATTCTTGAGGGCAGTGTTGAAAAAGGCAGGAAATATTTCTGTGATATTGATAATGAAAGGGTAGTGGTTGAAGCTGTGTAAAGAGTATGCGGCTTCTGATAGAGGAGAAGGGAAAGTCCGGCATTTTGTTTGGACGGAGTACGAGATTTTTCAGCCGGATGGGGGCGGCTTTTCTTGCAGTGGGCGGTGGGGGGCGGCGAGCCGCACCTGAGCCTGCGCAGCAGTGCACAGGTCATTTGAGTGCCTTGGCACTCAAATGACCTGTAAATTTAAACTTCAACTTTCCCTTTACGCCCTTCGAAGCCTTAATATGAAATATCTCTTACGGAAAAACGCTTTGTCTTTTCAAATAAAAGAATGACGGAATTTTAACGATGTAAAATTCCGTCATTTTTTATAGCTTTTTATGTTGTTTTTTATTGTCAGGCTTTTTCTGCTCCGGGTCTGCCGCAGCACTTTTTGTACTTTTTGCCGCTGCCGCAGGGACAAGGATCGTTTACGCCGACCTTTTTCTTATCGTTTCGTACTGTTCTGCCTTTTTCTGAGCCGTCACCTGAGCCGGTTGCAGCAGTAACCTTTGCTACCTGTTCACGCTTGACCTCTTCGTCAGTCTTGAACTGAGCAGAAAGAACAATTCTTACCGTATCGTCACGGATTGAGTTGGTCATTTCTTCGAACATATCATAGCTGTACTCTCTGAAAGCAATTACGGGGTCCTTCTGACCGTAAGCAAGAAGACCTACACTGCGCTTGAGCTCGTCCATAGCGTCGATATAATCCATCCATTTAAGGTCAACGTTTCTCAGAAGCATTGCTCTTTCGATTTCACGCATAGTTTCTTCAGAGTAAATAACCTCTCTGCTCTGATGAAGCTGAGTTGCTCTTTCGACAAGCATATCGTAAATTTCGTCTGCCTTGTACTTTCTGTCTTCTTTGAAATCGTTTTCGGTTGTAAGCCAGCCGTTGTACTTTTCACGAAGAGATGAAAGGTGCCATTCTTCTGAGGGGATATTTGAAGGACAATAGAAATCAACTGTGTCACCGATTGAATCAACAATCATCTTGGTGATAACAGGCTTCATATCCTCGCCGTTGAGAACCTTGTCTCTCTGACCGTAGATGATTTCTCTCTGTCTGTTCATAACGTCGTCGAAGGAGAGAACGTTTCTTCTGACTGCAAAGTTGTTGCCTTCAACCTTTCTCTGTGCAGACTCAACCTGCTTTGAAATCATACCGACCTCAATGGGCATATCGTTGTCAACGGGAAGAGAATTCATAATTGACATCATTCTGTCACCGCCGAAGAGACGGAGAAGGTCATCCTGCATTGAAAGATAGAAACGGCTTTCGCCGGGGTCACCCTGTCGTCCTGAACGTCCGCGGAGCTGATTGTCGATACGGCGTGACTCGTGTCTTTCTGTACCGATGATATAAAGACCGCCGGCTTTTCTTACTTCTTCAGCCTCACCGGCAATTTCAGCTTTATATTTTGCTTCAAGCTCCTTGAAGGTTTCTCTTGCGTTAATAATATCCTCGTTATCTGTATCACCGAAGCCCGTTGCTTCAGCAATAAGCTCTTCGGGATATTCGAGCTTTCTCATTTCACTCTTTGCAAGGTATTCGGCATTACCGCCGAGCATAATATCGGTGCCTCGTCCTGCCATATTGGTAGCAATTGTAACGGCGCCTAATTTACCTGCCTGAGCGACTATTTCAGCTTCCTTATCGTGGTGCTTTGCGTTAAGAACATTGTGCTTGATACCACGCTTTTTAAGGGCAGCTGAAAGCTTTTCACTTTTTTCGATTGAAACCGTACCTACAAGAACAGGCTGTCCTTTTTCGTGGCACTGTAAAATCTGTTCAATAATTGCATTGAATTTGAACTGCTCGGTCTGATAGATAACGTCATTGTTATCCTTTCTGATAAGAGGCTTGTTGGTGGGAATTTCAACAGCGTCAAGAGAATAGATTTCTCTGAATTCCTCAACCTCTGTCATAGCTGTACCCGTCATACCTGAAAGCTTTTCATAAAGACGGAAATAGTTCTGGAAGGTGATAGTTGCAAGTGTCTTGTTTTCTCTTGCAATCTTGACGTTTTCTTTAGCCTCGATAGCCTGATGAAGACCGTCATTGTATCGTCTGCCTATCATAATACGGCCTGTGAATTCGTCAACAATAAGCACCTGACCGTCCTTGACAACGTAGTCGATATCTCTTGTCATTACACCGTGTGCCTTGATAGCAATATTAAGGTGATGTGACAGAGTGAGGTTGTCGGGGTCACTGAGGTTTTCAATGTTGAAGAAGCGTTCAGCCTTCTGTATACCTGCTTTTGTAAGAGATACACTCTTGGCTTTTTCGTCAACGATGTAGTCAGCACCTGCTTCTTTTGCAATTTCTTCAAGGTCAGCCTTGGAGTCTGTTTCAGCTACCTTGTAGCATTTAAGACCTCTTACGAAGGTATTGGCAACGGAATAGAGCTCACTTGAACGTCCGCCCATACCTGAAATAATAAGGGGAGTTCTTGCTTCGTCGATAAGAATTGAGTCAACCTCGTCGACGATTGAGAAGTAGTGTCCTCTCTGAACCTTTTCGTCCTTATA
The DNA here is from genome assembly GCA_045649935.1 of Acutalibacteraceae bacterium. GTDB lineage: Bacteria > Bacillota > Clostridia > Oscillospirales > Acutalibacteraceae > UBA6857. Next base: position 7,624 of record JAZRQQ010000007.1, read on the forward strand.
CTGAACCATATTGTCACGCAGATAGTCAAAGCCCATCTCGTTGTTTGTACCGTAGGTAATGTCGCAGCTGTATGCCTTTCTTCTGTCATCGTTTTCAAGACCGTTGACAATAAGACCTACTGTAAGACCTAAGAAACGGTAAATTTTTCCCATCCATTCACTGTCTCGGCGTGCAAGGTAGTCGTTGACCGTAACAATATGAACACCCTTGCCTGTAAGACCGTTAAGATATGCCGGAAGAGTAGCAACAAGAGTTTTACCTTCACCGGTTTTCATTTCTGCAATTCTTCCCTGATGAAGAACGATACCGCCCATAATCTGTACGGGGAAATGCTTCATACCGAGCACACGCCATGCTGCTTCACGGCAGACAGCAAATGCTTCGGGAAGAATGTCGTCAAGGCTTTCACCCTTTTCAAGTCTTTCTCTGAATTCGGGAGTTTTTGCCTTGAGCTCAGCATCAGTGAGCTTTGAATACTCCTCATCGTATGAAAGAACCTTGTCAACTATAGGCTTTACTCTTTTGATTTCCTTTTTTGAGTAATCACCGAAAAGCTTTTTAAGAAAGCTCATATAATCACCTCTGATTTCTGATTAATTAAACAATCGTTTTATTTTAGCATATTTTTAAACATATTTCAACTCTTGCCGGTTATTTTCTCTGATACTTTAATAATGCCGTCATAAAAGGGTATAAGGATAAGAGTGTTTACGATGTTGAAAACTATATGGAAGACGGAAATCTGCATAGACGGACTTCCGAAGGCAGACAGTATATCTGCCATAGAAATAAATTCACCGAGTACAACAAAGAATACACTGCCGATGAGATTGAAAAGCAAATGTATGGCAGCTACCTGCTTTGATTCTTTACTTCTGCCTATGCTTGCAAGAATAACCGTAAACACGGTGCCTATATTCTGACCGAGAACAATATAAACCGCATCGCTTACGGCAATGAGATTTTCGTTTGCAAGGGACTGCAGAATACCCACCGTTGCAGAGGAGCTCTGAAGCACTACGGTCATAAGAATACCGCTTAAAATTCCTCCGGCTTTGCCTGAAGAGGAAAGAAGAAGATTTATAAAGGCGGGATGGTCTTTAATATCATAAAAAGCATCGGACATCATATCAAGTCCGAGAAAAAGAATACCGAAGCCGAAAAGCACCTCGCCGGAATATATAATCTTATCCTTTATGCAAAAAAGCTTCAGTACTGCACCTGTCAATACAAAGAGGGGAGCAATATCAGAAAAATTAAAAGCAATAAGAAGGCTTGTTACTGTTGTTCCTATGTTAGCTCCCATAACTATACCCGATGCCTGATAAAGGCTCATAAGAGAGCTTTCGATAAGAGACACAACCGTTACTGTTACTGCTGATGAGCTTTGGACAAGGGCGGTAATTAATGTGCCCGTCAGAATACAGCTGTATTTATTGGTTGCCGTTTTTCCGAGGAAGCTTTTTATTTTATTTCCGAAGGCCTTTTCGGTTTTCTCACTCATAAGATTTATGCCGAAAAGAAAAAGTCCGGTACCGCTGATTAAACGGAGTATACTGTACATCAAAATATCATCACCACTTTAATTAATATTAAAAGCTGTGATAAAACTTTCCGTTGTATGTTGAAAAAAATATTTTAATGAGATATAATAAAGCTATTAAAATACAAGGAGAAAAAAGATATGACTCTTAACGTTATACCTAAGCCTAATCAGGTGGAGCTTTTCGGGTCAGAGGTATGGATAAAGGATTTACCTGTAAGATACGAAAGCTTTGATATGTTTGCTGAAGAATATTACGGAATTGAAATTAAAAAGGATGAGATTGTAATCAAGTCCCGCGGAGAAAAAGGCAGATACTATGCACATCTCACCTTAAAGCAGCTTGAAGAAATGGGTAAGGTTCCTCTTTGTAAGATTACGGATATGCCTGCTTTTCCGTACAGAGGCTTTATGATTGACTCGGCAAGACATATGCAGACTGTGGATGAAATCAAACGTTATATAGAAGCCGCTGCAAGATATAAATTCAATATTTTCCATTGGCATCTCTGTGATGACCAGGGCTGGAGAATTGAAAGTGAAAGACATCCTCTTCTTAACGAAAAGGGCTCGTGGAGAGACTGCCACGGCTTTGGCTCAGAAAATAAGGAAAGATACGGCGGATATTATACCAAGGATGAGATAAGAGATATTGTCGCTTTCTGTAAGGAAAGATTTATTGAGGTTATTCCTGAGTTTGATATACCCGGACATACAACAGCTCTGATTTCTACTTATCCCGAGCTTTCCTGCCGCGGTGAGCAGGTGCCTCTTGAAACAACGGGTGGTATTTTCAGAAATATTCTCTGCGCAGGTAACGAAAAGGTATTTGAGGTCTGCTTCGATATTATTGATGAAATCTGTGAGCTTTTCCCTTGCCGTTATTTCCATATCGGCGGTGACGAAGCTCCCAAAGCACGCTGGTGTGTCTGTGAAAAGTGTCAGAAGAGAATAAAGGAAGAAAATCTTAAAAACGAAGAAGAGCTGCAGGGTTATTTTGTCAACAGAATTATTGCTTATCTTAAAGAAAAAGGAAAGACAGCAATATCCTGGAACGAAAGCCTCAACTCAGGTATGCTTGACAAGGATGCCGTTGTAGCTGACTGGATGGACAGACAGCACAAAAGTGAAGAGTTTGCCAATGCAGGCGGTAAAATAATTATTGAAGATTTCTATCATTACTACCTTGACTATGTTTACGGTATGACTCCTCTTAAAAAGACCTACAGCTATAATCCTCATCTCAAGAGACTTACTGATGAAGGAAAGAAGAATGTTCTCGGCGTTGAAAGTCCTATCTGGACAGAATATATTGAGGATTTTGACCGTATGAGCTATATGTGCTTCCCGAGACTTATTGCTGTTGCTGAATCCGGCTGGACAGAGAAGAAAAACAGTGATTACAAATCCTTTAAAATAAGAGTGAAAAATCAGAAGGATTTTCTTGCTTCTCTGGGTATCAGACTCTGCGATGAAAGTGAATGGGATCCCTCTGCAACAGTAAGACTCAGAGAAAGCTGGAACCATCTTAAAAAGAATCTGACTCCCGAAGCAATCAAGGTAACCTTTTTCCCCAACAAGGATGACTAAAGCATATAAAGGTGAGCTATTTATGGAGAACAATTTTTATCAGTTATATTTAGGAAAGTATGCGCAGGAGGACGTTGAAATAAACAAGGAGCAGGCTTTTTCTACTACAGACAGTCTTGCCTTCAGAATACCCTCCCTTCTTTCTGCAAGAGATAAGTACGGAAAGGAAACGGTAGTTACACTCTGCGATTTTTCTCAGTCCGGCGGTGATTTCGGCAGAATTCAGGTTGTTCAGAGACTCAGTGAAGATGGGGGCAAAACCTTCGGTGAGATGAAAACTGTGCTCTCTCTTCCTGTCGCCAAGGCTCCCCAGAAGGGTGAAGACTACCGCAGTGCTTTTGCAATTGATCCGATTTTATGCCAGTGCAAAAACGGAGATCTGCTTATGATAGTGGATATGTTCCCTGAATCAAAGGCTATTATGTATAAGCCTTGGCTTGACGAAGGCAGCGGATATACTGAGATAGACGGCAAAAAATATCTGACTCTTCATACGGCCAAGACAAAGGTCGGCTCAGGTATCCCCGGCGGTAACGATAAAGTATATACCGTAAGGGAAAAGGGCTGGATATATAATCCCGAAGGAAAGAAAACAGGCTATTATCTTCCCTCAAAGCACAGCGGTGATTATGCATATGAAACTATGGGAGATATGTACTACGCAGTAGGCGAAGGGGAATATATTGATTGCTGTCCTCCTCTTATACCTGAAGAGGGTGAAGGTCACGATATTTATGTAGGTAATGTTTTTCTGAATTACGGTAAAGGTGCCTTCAATGAGGAAAAGCCGGAAAGAAAACACAAGAGAGTAGTTTCTCCCGAAAAGACCGGTGATGAATATTCACAGTACGAATGTGTTGAAGCAGAGCCCTCACCTCTGAGTGTGACGGTTACTATGCACCTTCTTGTTCTCAGAAGTACTGACTGCGGAAGAACATGGGGACAGCCTCTGGATATTACGGGCGATGTAAAAAGAGACGATGAAATCTTTATCGGTACAGGTCCCGGTGTTGCAACGGTGCTTAAAAATCAGAAGGATGAAAGTAAAAACGGACGAATTCTTGCACCTATATATAATCTCAAAAAAACCTATGTGGTTTACAGTGACGATAACGGATACACCTGGAAAAGAAGTCAGGCAAGCCACAATATTGACGAAACACAGCTTATTGAAGGCGGTGACGGAAAAATATATTGCTTCGGCAGACAGAGAAAGCTCAGCAAGACTCCCTTTTCTGTAAGCTATGACGGTGGTGAAACCTGGAAAAAGCTTGAGGATACCTCTCTTTCGGCAATCAAGTGCCAGAAATCCTTCCTGCTTCTTCCTTCAAGTGACGAAATGTCATATACGGATATTATGGATAAGAGCAAGAGATATGTTATCTGCTCCTGTCCTTCCGGTGAATATCAGAAAAGCAGTAAGAGATACGGCGGTGTGCTGACGCTCGGTGAAATTGACGGTAACGATATCCGCTGGATAAAGCAGAGAAAGGTTATTACTGAGGGCGTAAAGGGCAAGAACAATAATTTCTATGCCTATTCATCTCTTGCTTTTATGAAGGACGGAACAATCGGTCTTTTCTATGAGGCAATGCCTTCA
>JAZRQQ010000008.1:0-28507 GCA_045649935.1 Acutalibacteraceae bacterium
TGTAGCTTTCAGCCTCGAGGAATGTCTTGATGCACTGATTTCTGTCAGCGCCCATTGCAACGTGAGCAACGTATACGTTACCATAGCTCATTGCGATTGCTGGGAGGTCCTTCTTCTTTGTAGCCTTACCTGCAGCTGCAAACTGTGCAACCTGACCGATGTTGGAAGCCTTTGAAGCCTGACCGCCTGTGTTGGAGTAAACTTCTGTATCGAATACGAAGATATTTACGTCTTCACCTGAAGCGATAACGTGGTCAAGACCGCCGTAACCGATATCGTATGCCCAGCCGTCACCACCGAAGATCCATACGGATTTCTTTGAAAGGTATTCGCTGTTAGCGAGAACGTCCTTGCAAAGGTCACATTCTGCGCCTGCTGCTTCGATAGCTGCTACAAGAGCATCAGCTGCTGCTGCGTTCTTAGCACCGTCGTTAACTGTTGCAAGGTAAGCTTCAGCTGCTGCCTTAACCTCTGCCTTACATACATCGGATGCTACCATTGCTTCAACTTTGCTGATAAGTCTGTCTCTGAGAGCCTTCTGGCCGTAGAACATACCGAGACCGTGCTCAGCATTGTCTTCGAAGAGTGAGTTAGCCCATGCAGGACCGTGACCCTTGGAGTTAACTGTGTAGGGTGAAGTTGCTGCGGGACCGCCCCAGATTGAAGAACAACCTGTTGCGTTTGAAATATACATTCTGTCACCGAAGAGCTGAGTTACAAGACGAGCATAAGCTGTTTCCGCACAACCTGCGCAAGAGCCTGAGAACTCAAGGAGAGGCTTCTTGTACTGGCTGGAGATAACGTTCATAACTGCTGTTGTTTCAGCCTTTTCAGTTACGTTAGCTACGCAGTAATCAAATACTTCCTGCTGAGCTGCCTGTGATTCACGGGCAACCATCTTAAGTGAATTTGTGGGACATACGCCGATACATACGCCGCAACCCATACAATCCATGGGAGATACAGCAAGAGTATATGTGTAGTTTGTCTTAACAACGGGCTTCGGAGCCTTCTTGAGTGAAGCGGGAGCTGCTGCAACCTCTTCGTCGCTCATAGCGAAGGGACGGATTGTTGCGTGAGGACAAACATAAGCACACTTGTTACACTTAGCACACTTTTCGGGATCCCATTCGGGAACGAGAACTGCAACGCCTCTCTTTTCGTAAGCGGATGCACCGTGCTGGAAGGTACCGTCAGCGTGATCTGCAAAAGCAGAAACGGGAAGTGAGTAACCGCCCATAACTGATACAGGCTTAAGAATACCGTCAACCATCTTAACGAGCTCAGCCTTACCTTCGCTCTTAGCTGCTGCTGCGCCGTCAGCTGCAGTTGCCCATGAAGCGGGAACCTCTACCTTATGGTAAGCAGTAGCACCTGCGTCGATAGCATTGTGGTTAGCATCAACAATATCCTGACCCTTCTTTGAGTAGGACTTTGTTGCTGCATCCTTCATATACTGGATAGCTTCTGCAGAAGGCATTACGTTTGCAAGAGCAAAGAATGCAGACTGAAGAACTGTGTTTGTTCTCTTACCCATACCAACCTTTTCAGCAAGGTCGATAGCGTTAACTGTATAAAGCTGAATATTGTTGTTAGCAATATATCTCTTTGCATCAGCAGGCATGTGAGCGTCGAGCTCTTCGTCAGACCACTGGCAGTTGATAAGATATACACCGCCGGGCTTAACGTCGTTAACCATCTTGAAGCCTTTTTCTACATAAGAGGGGTTGTGACATGCAACGAAGTCAGCCTTGTTGATGTAGTAGGGGCTCTTGATAGGCTTGTCACCGAAACGAAGGTGAGAAATTGTGATACCGCCGGTCTTCTTTGAGTCATACTGGAAATATGCCTGAACATACTTGTCAGTGTGGTCACCGATGATCTTGATTGAGTTCTTGTTAGCACCAACGGTACCGTCACCGCCAAGACCCCAGAACTTACATTCGATTGTACCTTCAGCTGCTGTGTTGGGAGCTTCTGTCTCTTCAAGAGAAAGACCTGTAACGTCATCGACGATACCGATTGTGAAGCCGTTCTTGGGCTCATCCTTAGCGAGCTCATTGTATACAGCAAATACTGATGCGGGAGGTGTATCCTTTGAACCGAGACCGTAACGGCCGCCTACAACCTTGATGTCAGCCTTGCCGTTTGTTGCAAGAGCAGTAACAACGTCAAGATAGAGAGGCTCACCGAGTGAACCGGGTTCCTTTGTTCTGTCAAGAACTGCAATCTTCTTACATGTTGCAGGGATAGCTGCGATAAGGTGCTTAGCTGAGAAGGGTCTGTAAAGACGAACCTTGATAAGACCAACCTTTTCGCCTGCTGCTGTGAGGTAATCAACAACTTCTTCAGCAACGTCGTTGAATGAACCCATAGCAATGATAACCTTTTCTGCATCGGGTGCACCGTAGTAGTTGAAGAGCTGATAATCAGTACCGAGCTTAGCGTTAACCTTGCCCATGTATTCTTCAACGATTGCGGGAACTGCATCGTAATACTTGTTACAAGCTTCTCTGTTCTGGAAGAAGATGTCGTCGTTTTCGTGTGAACCACGCATAACGGGACGTTCGGGGTTGAGAGCTCTCTTTCTGAACTCTTCAACTGCTTCCATATTTGTCATTTCCTTAAGGTCTTCGAAATCCCATACTTCAATCTTCTGAAGCTCGTGAGATGTACGGAAACCGTCAAAGAAGTTGAGGAAGGGAACACGGCTTTCGATAGATGCCATATGAGCAACTGCACCGAGGTCCATAACTTCCTGTGTATTTGTTTCAGCGAGCATTGCGAAACCTGTCTGACGGCAGGCATAAACGTCTGAATGGTCACCGAAGATGTTAAGTGCGTGTGATGCTACACAACGTGCAGATACATGGAATACGCAGGGAAGAAGCTCACCGGCGATTTTGTACATGTTGGGGATCATAAGAAGAAGACCCTGTGAAGCTGTGTAGGTTGTTGTAAGAGCACCTGCTGCAAGTGAACCGTGAACGGTACCTGCTGCACCTGCTTCTGACTGCATTTCAACAACATTTACTCTTGTGCCGAAAATGTTTTTGAGACCCTGAGCTGACCACTGATCAACATAGTCTGCCATGGGGCTTGAAGGTGTGATGGGATAAATACCTGCAACTTCTGTAAACGCATAGGATACGTGAGCAGCAGCATTGTTACCATCCATGGTTTTCATTTTTCTGGCCATTGGATATGTCCTCCTTGTATTTTCATTTATAATTCAGCAATTGAAATTACCACATATCATTTTAACACTTAAAAATCAAATTGTAAATACAATTTAAGTAAAAAATTATGGTTAAGTTGGTGATTATAATCCGAAATAGTTTTTTGAATAAGGATTTCCGCCAATCTATTGTTAAAATACTCGTAAATCCGGAAGGATTTACTGCGTTTTGTGCCTCAGCATGACAAAAATCCTTTATTCAAAAAATCTTCGACCTGAAAGAGAAGATTTTAAATTGGATTTTGGGTGGCTGAGTACGATAAAAGGCTGACGCCTTTTGAGGACGATACGCCGAAAAGCCTTTTAAAAGATCACTTTCAGGCTATTTCGGATTATATTCGCCAACTTAAGTTGGTGATTCGGCTGTTCTTTTTTCAAAAAGTGCCAAAAGGTTACAGATTAATCTCCTTAAGGCTGTCAACATTTCTGAAAAGCACACCCTTTATTCCTATTTCGTGAAGCTTTTCTACGTTTGCGGCACTGTCGTCAATCATATATATTTCTTCGTATTCCTTACCGAAGGCAGATATACAGTGAAGGTATATCTGAGGGTCAGGCTTGGCAATTTTAAGATTGCAGGAAATAAACATTTTATCGAAAAGCCTTGTAAGATTATTCTTTTCAAAAAGCTCCTCGACAAAGCCCGGCGGTGCATTCGAAAGAAGAGCCACATCAGCCTTTTCCTTTATTTTTTCAATTTCCGGCACCATATATTCCCTGAGTTTTATAAGCTCATCCCACTGAGCAAGAATATAGTCCTTATCCATACCCAGCTCCAGGGACATACGGTCAAAAAGCTCGTCACGGGTTATCTCACCCAGGTCGGCAGGCACAAAGAATTTATCCTTGAGCACCGCCGCAGTTTCTTCATCAAAATGCTTTCTGAAAAAAGGCGGTGCTATTTCATCAAAAATCACACCGAAGCAATCAAAAATAACAAGCTTGTTTTTCATCATATCTCCTCCTTATTTTTTATAATATCTGTCTGTTCTTTTAAGGTAATCAATGAGCATCACGGGCCAGTCAGTCTGAATAAAATCAAAGCCTCTGTCAGCAAGCCATCCCCAGCCCTTATCCTCATTTTCCGTCAGCGCAGTATCATCACTGTGACCGCCTGCAAGCTGCTTTCTGTGGTCAAAAATTATTGCGTTCGCCCAGACAAGCTTTCCGTCTCTGTGCATCATATCAATAAATTCCTCTGAAGCAAGACGGGAGCTGTCATTTTCAAAGACAACCTCAGCGCCTATATAGTTGAGCCTTCTTCTCATAAGCTCACCGTGGCAGTCATCCTTTTCCCTGAGTATAGGAATAAAGGGTATATCCGGTGCCTTGTTTTCAAGAAAATCAAAAACCTTTTCTGAGGGTGCAGATTTTACAAGACACTGCTCTGTCATACCGTGGGCTTTGATAACGCTGTAAATTTTTTCGGGATCTGACCAGAATTTATCAATGTTTATATAGCATCTGTCCTTGAACTGCTCAAGAAAATCGTCGAAGGAGGATACGGTAAACTGAGTCGGTGTTCCGTCATAATTTATATAATGCTGTTTTTTGATTATACTGTAGGGAAGAGCGCCGAAAAGAAGAGGCTTCCCCATATGAAAAAGCTCCTTGAGAGGATGAAAAAGGAAAAGCTTGCCGTCAGCACTGCAGCTGACATCTGCCTCAATCATATCTGCCCCCTGCTTAAGTGCTATTTCATAGGATGCAGATGTATTGCAGGGAATGTTGCCGCCGCTGACACCTCTGTGTGCTACAACTATAATATTTTCTTTGGCTTTATCGGTTATGGATTTCATAATAAAACCTCCTTTTTTCTTATTGATAGTATAAAATAAAGGCGGTTTCAAGTCAAGAATCAACAATAAGAAAATCTTGACAGCCTGCCTTTTGCAGTGCTATACTTAGTGCAAGTTGATAGAAAACGTTACAGGTGTCGGACAGGACGGCAAATGCTGTCCCGGGTCCGGTGAAAAGGGAAGCGGGGTGTGATTCCCCCACGAACTCGTCGCTGTGAAGAAGGAGCTTTCTTCCACAAGGCTGATGAATATAATCCGTAGCAGATTGTACTCATCGGCTTAAGCCATTGGTTTTATACTGAGAAGGCGGAAGGAAGTGATGATATCCAAGTCAGAAGACCTGCCTGAAACGATATTGTGGGACTGCGAGTAATCGGTCTAACGCAAGGACATATTTTTTTGACGGGATAAGTCTGTGCCTTTGCGACTTTATGGGAGCTATCTGCCCTGAGGTCGCTTTTTATTTCCTTTCAGAAAAGCCGTTAGCTGCACAATCTTTTTATCGGCTGTACAACATCAAAAAGAAAGGATACAAAAAAATGAAAAAGAAACATATTCCCGCGCTTATCGTGGCTGCTGTTCTTGTTGTGGCTATGATTTTTGCCTGGTCAGCATTCCGTGAAAAGCCTACTGAAGGCACAAAAGAAATAACTATTGAGGTTGTCGATTCCGGTAAGACTGCTAATCTCTATCAGGTAAAAACCGATGCAGAATATCTTATCGGCGCTATGGACGATGCTGACGGTCTTACTTACGGCGGAAGTGAAGGAGAATACGGCTTTACCGTAAGTGAAATCAACGGAGAAACTGCTGACTTTACCGTTGACTCTTCCTATTGGGCATTTTATGTAAACGGCGAATACTGCAACTACGGCGTTTCCGAGCAGCCCGTAAATGACGGTGACGCGTTCCGTATTGTTTACGAAAGCTACTGATATGACAAAAAAGCTGTCAGTATTTGATGTTGCCCTTATAGGGCTTATGGTAGCTATGATTGAGGTGTGCAAGGTGGCCATGATGGAGCTTGCAAACATAGAGCTTACCTCATTCTGGCTGCTGATGTTTTCCAAGCATTTCGGAAAAAGAGTTTACTTTACTGTTCCCGTCATTATCCTTGTCGAAGGTGCACTTTTCGGATTCGGAGACTGGTGGCTGATGTATATTTACGCCTGGCCTCTTCTTGTTCTCGTTGCGGGATTTTTCCGTAAAAGCGATGAGCCGCTCACCTGGGCAATCATATCAGGTGTCTTCGGCCTTTCCTTCGGACTTCTCTGCGCACCGACAAAAATCCTTTTTATGGGAAGCCTTTCCGCCGCCTTCGGCTGGTGGATTGCGGGAATCCCCTGGGATTTAGTTCACGCAGGAGCAAACTTTATTCTTATGCTTATACTTTATAAGCCGGTATCGAAAGCAATGAAAGGCATAGAAAAATACAAAAGATAACAAAAAAGTCACTGCATCTGCAGTGACTTTTGCTTTTTTAAAAATCAGAATAATGAAAGGATGAATTCAATAACCTTTGCGATTATTGCTGTAATATCTTCCCAGAACATAGGGATTGACCAATCGGGTTCTTCTACTGTTACTTTATTTGTATTTTCAGGCATAATATTTTCCTCCTTAATATTTATGAGTCCATTATATACTGTCATTAACAGTTTGTCAACATTTAATATTTCACTCTGCACGCTCTACTCTGAGTGCCACAACAGTAATATCGTCTCTTACCGTCTTTTCACTGCGCAGTCTTGCAAGTGAGGCAATATGAGCCGAAAGAGACTGCATATCACTTTTACTCCATGCAAGAAGCTCATCATTTATCCATGAGCAATCCTGACTTGTAACACCGTCAGACACAAGAAGCACAATATCTCCCCTCCTGAGCTGCCTTTCCTCGTAAGCAAAGGCGGTATTTCTTATTATACCCATAGGAAGAGACGGCTTTTCTATGACGGTCACTCTGTCATTCTGTCTTATAAAGCTGAGCGTTCCTCCTGCCTTGTAAAAGGAAGCACTGCAGGTGTAAGGGTTAATCTGTACCGCATCAACAGTAGAAATAGTCTCATCGGTGGATTTCATTATAAGTGCAGAGTTCACAAGCCTCAATGCGCTTCTGTAGGAAAAATCAGAGGTTATCAGCCTTTCAATCATTGACACAGCCATTGTACTGTCAATTGCCGCCCTTGAGCCCGTGCCCATTCCGTCACTGATAATTGCATTGAAAAAGCTGTAGCCGGAATCAAAAACAGCCACCGAATCACCGCAGAGACTGCCTGCCTTAAGAGAGCGCTGTGAATAACCGCTTATTATTTTGTAAGCAGCCTTTTCCCTGAAAACAACAAGTGTATCTGAATCCTTCGGGTAAATTTCAGGTGCCTCAAATCGGCGCTTCGTAATAAATTCAAGAAGAGTCTTAGCCTTATTGAGTGAGGAATTCTCAACAGAGTCGAAAAATGATATTTCCACAGATACACGTCCTCTGAAGTAAAAGCAGTCAAGATGCTCTGCAGCTATACCGCCGTCACGGAGAATTGTTTTAAGATAATCAGATTTTCCCTTATCCCTTGTTCTGCTTTCACAAACATTTACGGAAAGCTCAGAAAGAAAATCACTCAGAGTAATAAACTGATCCGTCAGAATACGCCTCATCTCACTGACCTTTGCCTTAGACGCCATAGCCGCACTGTAGGCGGGATAAGAGGCAGATATTTCATTGCAGAGAAGGTCATATCTTTTACAGGTCACCGCAAGAGAAATCTTGCCGCCCTTACCCTCTTCAATACCGGCAATACTGAGAATATCTCTTGCCGTCATATCAAAGTCTTTGTTCCAGCAATTAGGCTTCTTTTCACAGCCGTCACAGACCTTCCGCTGAAGAGAAGAAAAAAGTCTGTTCACCTCAGGATTAATTATTTTATCAAGTCTGTCACTTACGTCAGACACAATCTGTGCCACAGCATAAACATTATCCGAGGCAGTACGCAGAGTATCAGACACCTGAAGGTCGGTGATATTTTTCGGAAGAGAAAACGCCTTCTCAATATAATCACGCAGACTGCTTATTTTACTTGCGGGAATAAGAAGAAAAACTGCGCAGGCAATAACCGGCTCAATAAGACTCTGCCAGCTTTCACCGATATCAGAAAGAACAAAGCCCGTAACGGTGAATACTGCCGTATAAGCTACGGGAAGAATAACCTGACCTGCATCTGCAAGAGCTCCCGCCGCAAGAGAAGAAAGGACAAAAGCAGGGAAAAGATAAGCACCCTGCGGTGAAAGGCACAGAAAAGCTCCTGCAAGAACACCTGAAACAGCACCTGCTCCGATTCCCTTATAAAGACAAATAAACATCACCAGCACCGATACAAAAATTCTGCCCGGTGATATTCCCTGAAAACCAACAGAGGAAAGACACATCAGCCAAAGACAAAGGCTTATTACAACAGCTACCGTGTTTTTCTTCGGCAGAGAAAAAAGTGAGCCCTTGAAAAGAGGAGTTCTGAAGGCAGTAATAAAAAAGAAGCTTCCCGAAAGACAAAGCAGACACTCGGAAACGAGCACCAGAAGCGGTCTTATATAAAGATCTGTAAGCCACAGATAAATAAGTCCGCACAGAAGCATTACGCAAAAAGACACAATGCAGTTAACAAGGGTGCTGTCCTTTTCTTTAAAGCGCCTCGTCATAATAAGTCTGAAAAGACAGATAAGAATAAAGGCTCCCATATATTTCAGAGAAGCGTAGCCCTCTGCTGCAAGAAAGCACCCAAGACAGGAGCCTAAAAAACAAGGCAGACAGAAGTTAAAGGGTATTGCGCTTAAAAAAGCGGCAGCAAAGGGAGAAACATCCCCGAAGCTGTTGAAGGAGGAAAAGCCGAAGCCTGAAACGAAAAAAAGAAGAGACTTCAGAATAAGACCGACACTATTGTCAGCCGTCTTTTCCGAAGCTTCTTCATCATAGAATATTTCTTCTTTTTCCGATATTTTTTCTTTAATCTTGTTCATAAGCAGCTTCCTTTCATTTTATATCTTTTACGATTATAGTAAAAATCATATGAAAAAAAGCACACATTTTGCCGTATCAATCAGCTCATAAGCATTTGCGCAAGATAAATCACTGCAAGATGAAGAGGATAGAACAGATAAAAGAAATATTTAAGATTCATTTTTCCGCCTTTTCCGTTATATAAGCAGAGAAGCACGCCCGAAACCATTGCAGAAATAAAGAACGGAGCATAAAAATCATACTGAATGTAAGAGAATATGAGAAGTCCCCCGAGAAAGCACAGAAGCTTTTTCTTTTTATCACTGAAAGCCACAGCAAACAAAGGAAGACATACACCCGTAAAGCCGTAGTCAAGGGTAATTTTTGTACCGATGATACTGAGGGAATTTTCGAAAAATATATCCGTCAGAAAAAATACGGCAAGGACAGCTATAAAAAGAGTCTTATTTTTTACCGACGGATTTTTTCTGCAGTCAATAAACAGACCGCAGAGTATCACCGAAAAAGAAAAAGTAAAAAGTATATTCAGATAAAAGGCTCTTCCGCTGTCATTTATAAGACTTTCCCCTATATTGACAAGCTGACATACCGTCGCAAGAGAAAAAATTCTCAGAAAATACTTTTTTCTGTCCCTTGTATGAAGACAGCCCTCGCCGATAAAAAAGGCAAAAACAGGCATAGCTATTCTGCCTATTACTCTTAAAGCTATAATATCAGGAAATATAACATAACCTATATGGTCAATTACCATTGACAGACAGGCTATTAACTTCAGATGGTTTCTGTTCATAAAAAGACCTCATAAAACTCAGGGACACGGATAATCCGTGTCCGCTGCTTTATTATTCTACTACTGCAACTGCTTCAATTTCCACAAGACCGTTCTTGGGAAGAGTCTTTACTGCCACACAGCTTCTTGCAGGTGCGTTTGTGATGTACTTTGAATAAACTGCATTGAAGGCTGCAAAGTCACCCATATCAGCAAGGAAGCAGGTTGTCTTTACGATATTGTCAAAGGATGTGCCTGCCTCTTTGAGAATTGCGCCCAAATTTTCAAGAGCCTGTGTTGCCTGAGCTGTTACGTCAGCGCCCTCGATTTCTCCGTTTGCAGGATTCATACCGAGCTGACCTGATGTGTAAAGCATATTACCGCAAAGAATAGCCTGTGAATAGGGACCGATTGCTGCAGGTGCCTTATCTGTTGAAATTTTCTTAATCATAATATTATCTCCTTTTATATAATTATAACTGATTTAACGATTTTACAAACTGCTCAGCCACTCTCGGTGAACGGCTTCCCTTTGCAAGAGCAAAGGCCTCAGCTTTTATGTCAAGCTCCTTTTCGTCAAGGCTTATGCCCTTTCTGCGTGCAAGAGTGTGAACAATGTCAAGATAAAGAATTTTACCGGGCTTTTGGAAATATACCGTAAGTCCGAATCTGTCGGAAAGTGAAAGCAACTCCTGAACCGTATCATTGCGGTGGATATCGTCTCCTCCTCTTTCTGAAAAGCTTTCCTTGATAATGTGACGGCGGTTGCTTGTAGCGTAGATAAGTGCATTTTTTGCCTTAGCTGATGCAGAGCCTTCAAGTGCCGCCTTGAGCATTGAAAAGCAGTCATCATTCTTATTGAAGGAAAGGTCATCGATAAAAATAATAAACCTCAGAGGATTGTCAGCTATTCTTCCCATAATCTTAGGCAGTGAGAAAAGCTGATCCTTTCTTATTTCAATAAGCCTTAAGCCGTCATTGAAATAATGGTTGACGAGAGCCTTTACCGTTGAGGATTTGCCTGTACCTGCGTCTCCGCACAGCAATACATTTACCGCATCTCTTCCCTCAAGAAGCGCTCTTGTATTTTCGGCAACAGCCTCTCTTTCCTTTTCGTATCCCACAAAGGATGAAAGGGAAATATCGTCAGCAGAAGAAACGGGAACAATCTCCTCATCTTCAATTTTAAACATTGCCTTTGAAGCAAAAATGCCGTAGCCGAGAGAATCTACCTTTTCTGCTCTTTCCTTGTAGAAAGCCGTGAAGTCTGTCTTTTCATTTTCAAAAAGAGGAATATACCCCTCGTAAGAGCTTTCTTCAAAAAGAGCTTCGGGAGTAATTTCACTAAGAAGAGTAAAAATTTTAAGCTCTTCATCAAGATTTTTTTCAATACTTACGGCAATCTCCTTTTTTCTTGCCTTGGAGACAATATAAAGGTTTTCATCCTCACTGACCGCCTTTTTCAGAAAATCAGAAAAGGAATTACCGTAATCTCTGAGAGAATAGACAAACTCACCGTAGAGCCTCATTCTCTCCTGCTCACTGCCCTCAGATGAAAGAAAATCACAGAAGGCAGAAAGAACATCGCTTTTTAAAATATTTCTGAAAACAGAAACAGAGGAAAGTCTTACTGAAAGCTTTTTGATTTCTCTTGTGTTCACAGCCCCTGTCTCCCCTTTCTTTTAAAATTCGTTTATAATAGCGCCCTTGTCGGCAGATTTTACTATCTCGGCATATCTCTTGAGATAACCCTTGATACCGGTCTTCTTTTTGATAACCGTTGTTTCTTTTCTCTTCTCTATTTCTTCATCGGAAACAAGAAGCTCAATTTTATATTCGGGAATGTTGATTGAAATAATATCTCCGTCCTGAACATAAGCAATAAGACCGCCTCTTACAGCCTCCGGTGAAACGTGACCGATTGAAGCACCTCTTGTGGCACCGGAGAATCTGCCGTCAGTAATAAGAGCAACCTCCTTATCAAGACCCATACCCGCAATAGCTGAGGTGGGAGAAAGCATTTCTCTCATACCGGGACCGCCTGAGGGACCCTCGTATCTGATAACGACAACGTCACCGCTCTGAATCTTACCGCCGTAAATTGCAGCAATACATTCCTCTTCACTGTCAAAGACCTTTGCCGGTCCCTTGTGAACGAGCATTTCTTCTGCAACGGCGCTTCTTTTTACAACACAGCCGTCCTCTGCAAGGTTACCTCTGAGAACAGCGATACCGCCCGTCTTTGAATATGGATTTTCAACGGTGCGTACAACACTTTCATCTCTGTTGACTGCCTCTTCAAGATTTTCACCTAAGGTTTTACCTGTACAGGTCATAACTGAGGTATCAAGAAGTCCGAGCTTTGTAAGCTCCTTGAGAACGGCATAAACACCGCCTGCTTCATTGAGATCCTCCATATATGTGTGACCCGCAGGAGCAAGATGGCAGAGATTAGGTGTCTTTTCACTGATTTCGTTAGCCATATCAAGATTGAAAGGAACACCGCACTCATTGGCAATAGCCGGAAGATGAAGCATACTGTTTGTGCTGCAGCCGATAGCCATATCAGCAGTAAGAGCATTCTTTATAGCAGCGGGAGTCATAATATCACGAGGCTTTATATCCTTTTCCACAAGCTCCATAATCTTCATACCTGCGTGCTTTGCAAGCTCTATTCTCTGGGAATATACGGCGGGAATTGTGCCGTTACCCTTAAGTCCCATACCGAGAACCTCTGTAAGGCAGTTCATAGAGTTAGCTGTGTACATACCTGAACAGGAGCCACAGGTAGGACAGGTATTTTCCTCCCATTTTGTAAGCTCTGCTTCGTCTATCTTTCCTGCAGAAAAAGCACCTACAGCCTCAAACATACTTGAAAGGCTTGTCTTTTTACCGTGCATTCTGCCTGCAAGCATAGGACCGCCGGAAACAAAAATTGTAGGAATATTAAGTCTTGCCGCAGCCATAAGAAGACCGGGCACATTCTTATCACAGTTGGGAATCATAACAAGACCGTCAAAGCCGTGAGCGAGCACCATAGCCTCTGTAGAGTCGGCAATAAGATCTCTTGTCACAAGAGAATATTTCATACCCTTATGACCCATAGCAATACCGTCACATACAGTAATTGCAGGGAAAACAATAGGTGTACCGCCAGCCATTGCAACACCTAATTTTACTGCTTCGGCAATTTTATCAAGGTTGATGTGACCGGGTACAATTTCATTGAAGGAAGAGACAATACCGATAAGAGGTCTTGACTGCTCCTCCTTTGTAAGACCTAAAGCGTGATAAAGGCTTCTGTGTGGAGCATTCTGAAAGCCGTCAACGATTGTATCTTTAATCATACTAACATTCCTTTCGAAAAAAGGGCAAAGCACCCTTGTGCAATGCCCTGTAAGTTTCATATCTGCTTTTTAAAAAAGCTTGTAGTGAAAATTGCGTGAAATACGCATCTTAGTTGTTGATAAGCTTGTCCTCGTCACTCCATGAGTAGAGCTTACGGATTTCCTTACCTACTACCTCAGAAGGATGCTCTGCAGCAATCTTTCTCATAGCACCGAAGTGTACCTGAGAGCCTGCGTCAGACATATCAAGAAGGAAGTCCTTAGCAAAGGTGCCGTCCTGAATATCGGAAAGAACCTTCTTCATAGCCTTCTTTGTTTCTTCAGTAATAATTTTGGGACCTGTTATATAGTCACCGTATTCAGCTGTGTTGGAGATTGAATATCTCATACCCTCGAAGCCGCTCTGATAAATAAGGTCAACGATAAGCTTCATTTCGTGAATACATTCAAAGTAAGCATTTCTTTCATCATAGCCTGCTTCAACAAGAGTTTCAAAGCCTGCCTGCATAAGAGCACATACACCGCCGCAAAGAACAGCCTGCTCACCGAAGAGGTCAGTTTCTGTCTCTGTTCTGAATGTAGTTTCAAGAACACCTGCTCTTGCGCCGCCGATACCGAGAGCATATGCCAGAGCAATTTCAAGTGCATCACCTGTTGCATCCTGTTCAACAGCTACAAGACAGGGAACACCCTTACCTACCTGATATTCGCTTCTTACTGTATGACCGGGGCCCTTGGGAGCGATCATAACAACGTTTACATTCTTGGGAGGCTTGATGCAGCCGAAGTGAATGTTGAAGCCGTGTGCAAATGCGAGAGTCTTACCCTCTGTAAGATAGGGCTCAATGCTTTCCTTGTAAAGCTTAGCCTGCTTCTCGTCATTGATAAGAATCATAATCATATCTGCATTCTTTGCAGCTTCTGCAGAGGTCATAACCTTAAGACCCTGCTTTTCAGCCTTTGCCCAGCTCTTGCTGCCTTCATAAAGACCTACGATAACATCAACGCCGCTTTCCTTAAGGTTAAGTGCGTGTGCGTGACCCTGTGAGCCGTAACCGATAATAGCAACGGTCTTGCCGCTGAGCTTTGCAAGATTACAGTCCTGCTGATAATAAATATTCTGCATAATAAAAACTCCTTTTTTTATCTTAAAACTTTATTATTCTTCTGTAAGAAGAGTATTTGTACCTCTTTCAATAGCTACAATACCTGTTCGGCACATTTCAAGAATACCGAAGGGCATCATAAGCTCAATGAACGCATCAATTTTTATGGGCTCGCCCGTAACCTCGACGCTCATAACGGAAGCAGAGTAGTCAATAATTTTTCCTCTGTAAACCTCAGCTGCCGCCATAATTTCAGGTCTTGATTCAGGTGAATTCTTCACCTTTATGAGAAGAAGCTCACGTCTTATGGTCTGCTCATCCTTGAGGACCTGCACCTTCTTGACGTTATAAAGCTTTCTCATCTGGCTTACGAACTGATCCCTTGTTCTTTCATCACCGCTTATGGTGATTGTGATTCGGGAAAACTTGCTGTCTTCAATTTCACCAACAGTAAGAGCAACAATATTGAAGCCTCTTCTTGTGAACATACTGGTTACTCTTGAAAGTACACCGGCCTTGTTGTCAACAAGGACCGCAATAACAAATTTACTCATTCTTTCCCTCCTCAACACTTACTATAATATCGTCAATGGAGCCACCGGGCGGAAGCATAGGAAGAACAAACTCATCCATATTGATTCTTGTATCAATAACCGTCACGCCTGTGCTGTTCATTGCCTTTCTGAAATGCTCAGAGAATTCTTCTTCAGTCTCTGCTTTTACGCCTGCAGCACCGAAGGCCTCGGCAAGCTTTACGAAATCCGTCTTTCTCTCAAGAAGAGTATTTGAATAACGCTTTCCGAAGAAAAGTGTCTGCCACTGACGTACCATACCTAAAACACCGTTGTTTATAAGAACAACAACAAGGGGCAGGTCATAGCTTACCGCCGTAGCAAGCTCATTAAGATTCATACCGAAGGAGCCGTCACCGGTAACTAAAACCGTAGTCTCTTTCTTGGCAACAGCCGCACCGATTGCAGCACCCAGACCGTAGCCCATTGTACCGAGACCGCCGCTTGAAACGAAGGTACGCGGAGAGCTGAACTTAAGATACTGTGCCGACCACATCTGATGCTGTCCTACATCCGTAGCAACAACGGTACTGCTTCTTTTGTATTTATTGATAACATCAAAAATCATACGCGGAGTAAGAGGCGCTTCAGACATCTCTTCAGTCTTCTTATCGTTTTCCTTTTCGGTTTTACGAAGACCGTCCACACACTCCTTCCACAAAGGAAGAGTCTTTTTACCGCAAAGGTCGGTAATTCTTCTGACACTGTCCTTTATGTCACCCTGAACACCTACGTCAACAACAATATTTTTATTGATTTCAGACTTATCTGTTTCTATATGTATTATTTTAGCATTTCTTGCATATTTCTGAGTATTTCCCGTTGCTCTGTCACTGAAGCGGACGCCGATACCGATTATAAGGTCAGCCTCCTTCTGTGCCATAGAGGATGCATAATGTCCGTGCATACCCTGCATACCGAGAAATCTTCCCGAGTCACTGTCAAGAAGAGAAAGTCCCATAAAGGATGAGCCGATGTATCCGTCAATTTTTTCGGCAAGAGCAAGTATCTCCTCAGCCATATTCTGACCCAGGGCTCCGCCGCCGACATAAATATAAGGTCTCTGACTTTCCTTTATAAGCTCTGCAGCTTTTTCTATATATTTATCCTTTGCCGTCTTTACGGGGAAGCAGTCAGCCTCTTCTTCTTTTTCATAGTCAGTAACTGCAAGCTGTACATCCTTGGGTATATCCACAAGCACGGGGCCGGGACGTCCTGACTTTGCGATTCTGAAGGCTTCTCTCACCGTATCGGCAAGCTCATTTACGTCACTTACAAAATAGTTGTGCTTCGTAATAGGAAGAGTAACACCGGTAATATCAATCTCCTGAAAGCTGTCCTTACCGATAAGACTCGTAGGAACGTTGCCGGTAATAGCAACCATAGGTACGGAGTCAAGCATAGCCGTAGCAATACCCGTTACAAGATTGGTGGCACCGGGACCCGATGTAGCAATAACAACTCCGACCTTGCCCGTGCTTCTTGAATAACCCTCAGCTGCGTGGGCAGCACCCTGCTCATGAGCAGTAAGAACGTGATTTATTCTGTCACCGGATTTATATAACTCGTCATAAATATTCAGAACCTGACCGCCGGGATAACCGAATACATCGGTCACACCCTGCTCAATAAGGGTCTCTATAAGAATTTGTGAGCCTGTCAGTTTCATTTTCATATCTCCTGTATTTTCCAAATGATTAAGTCATTATATCACAATACAATCTGAATTGTCAACGGAATCAAGACTTTAAGGATATTTTTTTGCCTCACTGCAGATATCACAGAAAAATCCCCGTAAAAAGTTAAAAACACCCGGGGAGAAACCGAGTGCTTTTAAAAGGAGAAAATATGAAGAAAACATTATAGTGGAGTAATCATTTTAAGTCGGAACCTCAGCTCCGTGTTTTGTACTGTCTCTCAAGTACGGTCATATAATACACTACGGAAAAACAAAAATCAAGTCTTTTTCAAGAAAAAAATCCTCTTTTCCCTTCTTTCTCCCCTTTAGTTAAAATGTTCGAATATCGCGAAAGATTTTTGTGTATTTTGACGAAAGAGGCTTGTATATATACTATTATAAGTTGTCTCTTCATATTGACACAGACACAGTATATTTGATATAATAGCTTTCATATTAATGCTCAGAGGTGATTTTATGGCACACTATATTCCCGAAAATTACAAATCTCATCTCAACTTAAAGGAAACAGAAATAGCTATAAAGAAGGTAAAGGACTTTTTCGAAAGAGACCTTGCTATTGAACTTAACCTTACAAGAGTTTCTGCTCCTCTCTTTGTTGATTCCGAAAGCGGTATGAACGATAACCTCAGCGGAACAGAAAGACCTGTAAGCTTCGATGTATTCAGCGGTAAAAGCTTTGAAATAGTCCACTCTCTTGCAAAATGGAAGAGATTTGCACTTAAAATGTACGGCTTTGAAAAAGGCGAAGGCCTTTATACGGATATGAACGCTATCCGTCGTGACGAGGATACAGACAATATTCATTCCATCTTTGTTGACCAGTGGGACTGGGAAAAGATTATTTCAAGAGAAGAGAGAACACCCGACTATCTTAAAAAGACCGTAAAGCTCATTTATGCTGCCCTCAGACATACGGAGTTTTACATAACAAAGGAATACAACTTCATCGGCAATCTTCTTCCCGAAAAGATTACCTTTGTTTCTTCCTCAGAGCTTGAGGATATGTATCCTGACCTTACAAGAAAAGAAAGAGAATACGAAATTGCCAAAAAGCACGGCGCTGTCTTCATTATCGGTATCGGCGGCAAGCTTAAGGACGGCAAGCCTCACGACGGCAGAGCCCCCGACTATGACGACTGGACTCTTAACGGAGATATTATCGTATACTATCCCCTTCTTGATATTGCCCTTGAGCTTTCTTCAATGGGCATCCGTGTTGATGAAGAGGCTATGGAAAGACAGCTTAAGGAAAGCGGCTGTGAAGACAGAAAGTCCTTCCCCTTCCATAAGGCTCTTTTAAGCGGTGAGCTTCCCTGTACAATCGGCGGCGGTATCGGTCAGTCAAGAATGTGTCTCTTCTTCTTAAGAAAGGCACATATCGGTGAAGTACAGTCCTCCTACTGGGATGAAGAAACCGTAAAATACTGCAAGGAGCACGGTGCAGAGCTTCTTTAAGTCAATAATCAACAAAGCACTTTTAAGTTGAGCCTTATTCAACTGAAAAAGTGCTTTTCTTTTTTTCTTGAATTTATTTGTGAACTGTGATATTCTTTATTCAGATAATAAACAAGGAGGATATGAAATGAAAAAAACAGAAACCAAAACCCTTTTCAGAATTGCTGCAACGGTCTTTATTCTTTATCTTTGCATAAAGTACTGGGCAGTGGCTGCAGGTATTCTCAAAACCCTTGCCGTTGCCTCTCTTCCGATATTCATCGGCTCGGCAATTGCTTTTCCCATCAATATTCTGATGAGCTTTTACGAGCGACACTTTTTCCCGAAGTCCACAGCTAAGCTTGTGGTAAACAGCCGCAGAGGTATTTGTGTTGCACTTACGCTTCTGACTCTTGCGGGCATACTGACTCTTGTTGTTGCTCTTATTGTGCCTCAGATAACATCCTGTGTAAAGCTTATTATTGCTGAATTCCCCGATTTTATCAGTATGGTTATGGCTAAGATAAGCAGTCTTGAATTTATGCCCGACGATATAGTTGCCTATATTTCATCAATCGACTGGCAGGCAAAGCTCACCGAAAACTTCAAAACCGTAACCTCAGGCATCGGCAGCGTTATGGATGTTCTTGTCACCACCGTAACCTCCGTAGTTTCAGGTGTTACCACAGCAGTTATTTCTCTTATCTTTGCCGTTTATGTTCTTCTCAGCAAGCATCAGTTAGGCTCACAGTTCAAAAAAATCATCACAAGATATGTCCCCGCAAAAATTTCAGGTAAGCTCAGCTATGTTATATCCGTAGCCAACGAATCCTTCCACAAGTTCATCGTGGCTCAGTGTACTGAGGCGGTTATCCTCGGTGTTCTCTGTACAATAGGCATGCTGATTCTCCGCCTCCCCTATGCTCCTATGATAGGTGCCGTAATGGCTGTATGTGCTCTTATACCCGTTGTCGGCGGACTCATAAGCGGCGGCATCGGTGCTTTCCTTATTCTTATGGAATCCCCCACCAAGGCTCTTATCTTCCTTATCTTCATCGTTCTCCTTCAGCAGATTGAAGGCAACCTCATTTATCCGAGAGTTGTCGGCTCTTCAATCGGTATCCCCAGCATCTGGGTCCTTGCAGCAATCACTGTAGGCGGCGGTATGTTCGGTGTTATGGGTATGCTTGTAAGCGTTCCCGTTGCTTCTACTGTCTATAAGCTTATAAGAAACGATGTAAATAAAGCAGAGAAAGAATCTGACAGCACACCGAAGAAAGAAATAATCGGCTGACAGAACAAAAATTAACCTCACCTGAAAAACAGGTGAGGTTTTTTCGTATAATGCTGTTCTTATGCTTCTGTCTTATCACTCTTACCGAGTACGATATTTGTAACAATACCGAGAATAAGAGCACATGCAATTGAAGTAATTGTGATGTTGCCGAAGGAAAGAGTAAGACCGCCGATACCGGCAATAAGAATAACTGAAACTGTGAAGAGGTTTCTGTTATTTTCAAGGTCAACGTCCTTGATCATCTTAAGACCTGAAACAGCGATGAAGCCGTAAAGAGCCATACATACACCGCCCATTACGCAAGCGGGAATTGAATCAACGAATGCAACAAAGGGTGATAAGAAAGAAATGAGCATTGCACAGATTGCAGTTGTGATGATTGTTGCAACGGAAGCGTTTCTTGTAATAGCAACGCAGGCAACACTTTCACCGTAGGTGGTGTTGGGGCAGCCACCGAAGAAAGCACCTACCATTGAGCCTACACCGTCACCGAGAAGTGTTCTGTGAAGACCGGGCTCCTTAAGAAGATCCTTCTCAATGATTGAAGAAATGTTCTTATGGTCAGCAATATGCTCAGCGAATACAACAAAAGCAACGGGAAGATATGCCATTGCAATAGTACCGATATAAGATGCGTCAACCTCCTTGATGCCCTTCATGGCTGTAAGGAAAGTAAATTCAGGAAGAGCAACAATTGTCATATCCTTGAACACGCTGAAATCGATAATCATAAGAGAAGCATTCTGTGTAGCTGTACCGATAACTGTAAATACAGCAGCAACAGCATAGCCGGCAAGAATACCGATAATGAAGGGAATAAGCTTAACGCCCTTCTTACCGTAGGTTGAAGCAATCATTGTTACAAAAAGAGCAACAAGACCGCAGACAATAGCAATAAGGGGATTTGCAGTCATAGCAGTTGTACCTTCTGCAACGCCTTCACCGAGAACAGTTGCATATACATCACCCTTCTGAAGATCGCCGATTGCGTTACCTGCAAGAGAAAGACCGATAATTGCAACTGTGGGTCCGATAACCTGCTTGGGCATAAGCTTATCAATCCAGCCAACGCCTACAAACTTAACAACGAGAGCGATAATCACATATACAAGACCTGCGAAAACCGTACCGATGATAAGACCTGCGTAACCTGCAGCCGTTGATACAGCACCCGCAAAAGCGGCAGCCATTGAGCCGAGGAAAGCAAAGGATGAACCGAGGAAAACAGGGCTTGATGCCTTAGTGAAAAGAACATAAACGATTGTACCTATACCTGCGCCGAAGAGAGCTGCTGCGGGCTGCATACCGTTGCCGATAATAAGGGGAACAACAAGTGTTGCTGCCATAATAGCAAGAAGCTGCTGGAAGGCATAGATAATAAGTGCCGGGAACTTAGGTTTGTCTTTGATGTCATAATAAAGTTTCATTTTTATCCTCCTTGTTTTTCTGAAAATTATCATCTTTTAAATTTTACCACTTGCGACATCATTTGTAAATACAAAACTCATCTTTTTTCAACAATATTTCCCCATAACACCTCAGAGATAATCTGCTGATTTATATATGAAAAGGACGGTCTCACTGACCGTCCTTGAAAATTGTATTTATACCAATCATATACCGAGAGTAATAATCTCAAAGGGTCTGTACTCAACAGTATCTGTTTCTCCCTGAACTTCCTCAAGCATATTGAGAAGCTTCACCTTTCTGTCAAGCTTTACCGTACCTCTTCTGCCGTCCTGCTCTGAAAGTCTGATAACGGTCATTGTGCCGTCCTCACTCTTTTTTGCACTCTGAAGGTACAGTGGCTCGAATGTGGGCAGCTTCCACTGAGCATCAGCTTTTACAAGAGGAACATTGTACTGGAATGCAAGTCTGTTGATTCCCGCAGAAACCGCATCATCCTTATGGGGAACAATCATATAGCAGAAATTATGCTTGCCCATGTCAGACACAACGTCGGGACGGATTGTAGCACGAAGAAGTGATAAGCTCATCACATTCTTCTCAAAGCCGGCACCGTATTTGCCGTCATTTATAACAGCAATACCGCCGCCTGTTTCCGAAAGGTCACACCATTTATGATGGCAGCACTCAAAGCGTGCCTGCTGCCAGGTAGTATTTCTGTGAGTTTCTCTTTCAATAAAGCCTGCCGACGTATCGCAGAGAGCCTTTCTTGTAAGAACATTACAGCTGAATTCAGCCTTTGCAAGCTTATGCTTTTCGTTCCAGTCAACAATATTTTCAACCTCAATGCCCCTGCTTCTTCTGAAGAGTCTTATAAGCATTTTCCATGTTGATTTTTCAGTCCTGAGAACTGTTTCAAACTCGGCACATTCTCCGTCCTTTGAAACAAGTGTGAGAGGAGATTCCACTTTAATCTCAATCTGCTTGTCCTTGTAGTTGGGAAGAATATCCCAGGCATCATAGTTACCGGGATTGTCGGTATAAATCTTAAGCTTGTTGAAATCACCGTCAGCCCATTCACGGCAAAGCTCCTTGTCATAAAGGCTTTCAATTGAGCCGTCGGGATTGAATTTTACTGAATAATAAGGTGTTTCAACCGTATCACCGACGGTTATCCACTCTTTACCGTATTTTACACTGCGCAGAGTAGCTGATGACATTGCATCAATATTGGGAATAAGCCAGTTACCCTTTTTGCCGTAACGGACAGATGTACCTTTTTTGTTTTCAATAAATGTAAGAGCGTCACGTCTGAAATTAAGAGTATTGAAATATTCCGAGCCCTTGCCGATAATCTCATCTGCACCCTTTTCAATTTCTTCATAATCCTTCATAGCATCTGTAAAAACAGGATTGATATGAGAGCCGGGAAGAATATCGTGGAACTGATTTATAAGAAGCTTTTTATAAAGACCGGTGATCTTTTCTCTGTTGTCCTCTTTTCTCATAAGAGAAAGGATTTCAGCATCACGGAGCTTGAATTCAAGTCTGCGGTTAATGCGCTTAAGGTCACTCTTTGTTGTAAATGTACCTCTGTGCATTTCAAGATAGAGCTCTCCGTCCCATACAGCAAGATTACGGTTCCCCTTAAGATTCCTTTCAAGGAATTCAGCACCGCCCATATGCTCACACTTAGGCATAACCGAAAGCTTTTCAAAACGGTGCATAAGCTCAATCATTTCTTCCGTACAGCCTGAGCCGCCGTCACCGTAGCCGAACATATTCATTGTCTGTCCGCCGCTGTCTTTATCAATATATGCTTCCCAGTTTTCCTGAATCTGTGAAGGCATATTCCAGGTAATGAAATGAGTAGGCGGTACGCAGGCATAAACTTCACTGCCGTCAATACCCTTCCATATAAAGTTATTATGCGGAAAACGGTTTGTGTCATTCCAGGTTGACATTTTATTCGAAACGAAATAGTCAACACCGCTTTTTTTAAGAATCTGAGGCAGAATCCAGCTGTTGCCGAACACATCGGGAAGCCAGGCATTATTTACGGTTTTGCCGAACATTCTCTTATAGGTCTGCTGACCGTAGAGACACTGACGGATAAGAGACTCTGCTGAAGGAACATTACAGTCAGGCTCAACATACATAGCACCTACGGGCTCAAACTGACCGCGGGCAACCTTTTCCTTAAGCTCCTCAAAAACCTCAGGATAATATTTTTCAAGTGTTTCATAGACATAAGGCTGGGTGTGTGTATATCTGAAGTCGGGATATTTATCCATAAGACGAAGCTGAATAAGAACTGTACGGAGATTTTTCTGCACAGCATGAATTCTTCTCCAGTAATAGGCTACATCAAGATGAGAGTGCGCAATAAGCGCCACATCACCGCTGCCTTTGTAGTTGTCATTGGCATAGATAACCTCGTCAACATATTTCTTTGCCTCTCTGACACCTGTCAGCTCTTCCGAGTCAAAATCAATAAGATTCATAGCATTGTTAAGCTCTTTATTAAGGAAAGCTCTGTAATCCTCGTTGAAGAGCTCGCTTTTTGCAATATCTAGAAGAAGCTCAAAATCCCATACCAGATCCTGCACATCGTGATTTACAACAGAGATATAAGCTCCCTCGAAAATCTGACGGCAGCCTCTTACGGAAAGAGACTCAGGGTTTCTTTCATCGTCGGGCTTTGAACGGTTATAGCCCATCATATCAAAATGAAGAGTTTCATTTTCGTTTATGTAGGGGGAAAGAAGCATCCTTTCTCTGTTAGGGTCAACACCGCCTACATATTTTCCGTTTACCTTAACGCAGATTTCTGCTGCAGTTTTAAGTGAAAACCACAGCTCCTGACCCTTCAGCTCCTCAGGAATATTCACATCTGCTCTTATAAAAGCAGTGCCGTCGGGAGTAAAATACATATCACCCTTTCTGAGAGGTCTGTAATCCTCAGAGTAATATTCGAACTCCATTTCATTCTTCTGTCTTGCATCTCTTATTTCAAGATTTGTAATTTCCCATCTGCTTTTATAGATATGTCTTTTAAGCCATCCGAAACGCAGGTCTGTCCATTCTTCGGGACGCATTGAACGTCTTACAACCTTTATATGTGCCATAATCCATCCCCCTTATACATCCTGAAAATACGGCTTCTTGCGTATTGCATTGACCTTTACGTTTTTTCCGAGATCCTTCTTTATCTCTGATTCTATCCATTCAACGCAGCGGTGAAGAATAAGGCATTTTGAACACTCACCTCTGAAAACGGCAGTAAGCACACCGTCCTCAAAGGAAACATATTCTATCCAGCCTCCGTCACCCTGAAGCTTGGGCTGAAGCACTTTTTCAACGTAATTCTGTATTGTCATATTATCAAAATACGGTACAGAAAACCTGTATCAAGATTATCTGTACCGTTTCCTTTCTGTCAGTTAATAACCGATGCAATATATTCTCTTATTCCTGCAAGTCTTTCCTGTGCCTTTTCCTTGGATGCTTCTCTTACTGAATAGTAAATCTTGATTTTAGGCTCTGTACCTGAAGGTCTTACTGCAAGCCATGAACCGTCAGTCCATGTATACTTGAGAACATTTTCCCTGGGAAGGTCTGCGATACCCTTGCTGAAGTCAAGAACCTCATCAATTCCCTCGTAAACATCCTTACCCTTATTGCGGAAATATACCATAAGCTGTTCTATCTTTTCTGCACCGTCCTTACCCTTGAGTGTAAAGGAATCAAGGTGGTCAAGATAGTAGCCGTATTCATCATAAATATCATTAAGAGCATCAACAAGCGTCTTGCCCTTATTGTAATAGTATGCAGCCATCTGACAGATAAGCATAGATGATACAACAGCATCCTTATCTCTTGCGTGCATACCTACAAGATATCCGTAGCTTTCCTCGTAGCCGATAACAAATTCTTTCTCACCCGTCTCCTCATATCTGCACATCTTATCACCGATGTACTTGAAGCCGGTAAGAGTTTCTTCAATGTTAAGACCGTAGCTTCTGCCGATATTCGCACCGAGCTCAGAGGTAACAATTGTTTTTATAAGGGTTGACTTACCGCTGAGAGCTGCCTTCTTCATTTCAAGAACAAATTTGACAAGAAGTGCACCTGTCTGATTACCTGTAAAGAGAACATATTCACCCTCACTGTTTCTTACGGCAATACCTACTCTGTCACAGTCAGGGTCAGTACCGAGAACAAGGTCAGCACCGATTTCCTTTGCCTTTTCAATAGCAATGGTAAGAGCATCCTTTTCTTCCGGGTTAGGACTTCTTACTGTTGAGAAATTACCGTCAGGCATCTCCTGCTCCTTTACAACGGTAACATTCATATTTTCGAGCATTCTTCTTACGGGAATATTGCCTGTACCGTGAAGCGGTGTGTAAACAATTTTAATGTCTGACTTTTCTTCGTAAAGGCTCTGCTTTTTAACCTGATCGCAGAACTTACCGAAAACATCGTCACCGATAAGCGTAATGTTTTCACTTTCTTCAAGGAAGGGAATTGAAGTATAATCCGTAATATCATTTATAAAGCCGATTGCAGCCTTTGCATCGTCTGTGCAGAGCTGACATCCCTTTGAGTCATAAACCTTATATCCGTTATATTCCTTGGGATTGTGTGATGCAGTAATCATAACACCTGCATTACAGCCGAGATATGCCGTTGTGAAAGAAAGAACGGGAACGGGTAATGCCTTATCGTAAAGATATACTCTGAAGCCGCAGGAAGCAAATATACCTGCTGTAACCTTTGCAAAATAAGCAGAGTTGTTTCTTGTATCGTAACCGATGGCGACCTTTATTTCTCCATCGTATTTGTTCTGAAGATATTTTGCAAGACCGTAAGTAGCCTTGCCTACAGTGTACTTGTTCATACGGTTTGAGCCCAGACCCATAATACCTCTTAAACCGCCTGTACCGAAAGCAAGGTCCTTATAGAATCTGTCTTCCTTTTCTTTTTCATCTGTAACCTTCAGAAGCTCTTCTCTTGTTTCCTCATCAAAGGTTAACCACTGTTCGTATTTTTCCTGATAAGTCATAATGTCATCCTTTCCTCATATTTCAAATCAGTTATAAGATTAACGGCACAGCTTTTTCATAAATGCCAGCTCATCATCGGTTATCTTACCGTCAACGGCAAAAATACCGCAGAGAATTGATGCAAAATCGTTAAGCTCGTCTTCGTTCATACAGTCAACGATTTCTGTAAGATCTCTGATAATTTTATCATCTCTGCTGACCTGATCAATAAAGCCTTCAAAATCCTTTTTACTTATACCGAGAACATCACCGATAAGCTTTACCTCTATATCGGAAAGCTCGTTATCCACCGTTGCCGTGTATGCAGTAAGACCGGTAAGGGTGATGGTTGCACCGTCAGGATCAGAATACTTACCTATTGTGTCAAGTACTCTTGCTACAGTTTCTTTTCCTTCTTCTACAAGCTCCTCATAACTGAGTTTCATTGCGGAATGCAATAATCTGCTCCAATCTCTCATAATTGCAAATCCTCCTTATATAAATTTTATTAGTTTTTTATCTGTGATATAAGCAATCGTTTTCATATTCGGGCTCAACAGTAAGAAGAATACCCAGCTTTTTATAAATCATTGTGTCGATGCTTGAGGGAATAACAGAAATATGTGCCTGACAGTTTTTGAGCTTCGGAATACATTCAAGGGCCTTTCTTGCATTCTCATCCGTTGCAGCGCTGACAGAAAGAGCAACAAGCACCTCGTCAGCATGAAGTCTAGGATTTTTACTTCCGAGATAGCTTACCTTAAGATCCTGAACCGGCTCAATAAGGCTTGCAGGAAGAAGCAGCAGCTCATCATCAAGACCGGCAAGAGCTTTAAGTGCATTAAGAAGCGCAGCAGAAGCAGCGCCCAGAAGACCTTTTGTCTTACCTGTGATAATTGTTCCGTCATCAAGCTCAATTGCAGCGGCAGGTGCCTGAGTTTCTTCAGCAACCTGATTCGCCTTTACTGCCACTACTCTGTCCTCCAGACCAATGCCGGTTTTATTCATAAGTATAGAAAGCTTTTCTCTTTCCTTCACTGTATCGGCACCGTGTCTTGCATCATAGAGTGCCGCATAATATCTTCGGATAATCTCCTGCTTCGCAGCAGAAACGACAACATTTTCATCGGTGATACAGTGTCCTACCATATTTACACCCATATCCGTAGGTGATTTATAGGGACATGAGCCGTAAATTTTTGTAAATATAGCCTCAAGAACAGGGAAAATTTCAACGTCACGGTTGTAGTTTACACTGGGAATGCCGTAAGCCTCAAGATGGAAGGGGTCAATCATATTAAGGTCATCAAGATCAGCCGTTGCCGCCTCATAAGCAAGATTGACAGGGTGATTAAGGGAAAGATTCCACACGGGGAAGGTTTCAAACTTAGCATAGCCCGATTCAATTCCTCTTAAGTGATCGTGATAAAGCTGTGAAAGACAGACCGCCATTTTTCCGCTGCCGGGACCCGGTGCAGTAACAACAACAATCTTTCTTTCCGTTTCCACATAATCGTTCTTACCGTAGCCCTCCTCTGAAACAATAAGAGGAATATTTGAGGGATAACCCTCAATTTTATAGTGCGTAAAAATTTTGATTCCTAAATCACGGAGCTTCTTTTTAAAATTATCGGCAGATTTCTGTCCGTCATACTGTGTAAGTACAACACTGCCCACATAAAGACCTACACTTCTGAAAAGGTCAATAAGTCTTAAAACTTCTTTATCGTAGGAGATATTAAGATCACGGCGAAGCTTTTTAGCTTCAATAGCCTTTGCGCTTACAGCGATAACAACCTCAGATTCATCCTTGAGCTGTAAAAGCATCTGAAGCTTACTGTCGGGCTCAAAGCCGGGTAAAACTCTTGCTGCATGATGGTCATCATAAAGTTTTCCGCCGAATTCAAGATAGAGCTTTCCTCCGAACTGAGAAAGCCTTTCCCTGATATGCTCCGATTGGGTTTTTATATATTTTTCGTTATCATATCCTATTTTCATTTTTACATCTCCCAAAATAAAACTACCTCCTAATAATATATCACATTTATAATATTATTTCAAGAATAAAGTTAACAATCCCTACCCTTTTACACTGTACAAAAAGCACAAAATAAGATATAATATGTGACGAAAAAACTAAAAGGAGAACGCTGATGGAAAAAGATATTATTCTCAGAGCTAAAAACATTATATCAGACTTTACGCCTCTTTATGCCGATTGCGGTCTTATCTGTGACAAGAGCTGCTGCAAGGGAGATAATAATACAGGCATGCTTCTTTTCCCCGGTGAAGATACAAATCTCAGAACAATCGTAAAAGACGGTGTATGTCTCTGCGTATGTGACGGCAGCTGTAACAGAGACGACAGACCTCTTTCCTGTATGATTTTCCCTTTCTTTCCATATATGGATACAGACGGAAAAATCAGAGCTGTTACAGATACACG
Source organism: Acutalibacteraceae bacterium (assembly GCA_045649935.1). Taxonomy (GTDB): domain Bacteria; phylum Bacillota; class Clostridia; order Oscillospirales; family Acutalibacteraceae; genus UBA6857. Next base: position 28,166 of record JAZRQQ010000008.1, read on the forward strand.
TGGAATAAATATATGCCCGATGATTGCTCACGAGTATAAAATCCGTTTCAGCAGAATTTTCCTCAGACGTGTAAAACGAGCAGGAAGAATTCTTAAAAAGGATCCTGAATGCAGAAAATTTCTTTGGGAGACAAGCAGAGAAATTGACAAGCTTAATCTTTTTGTAAAATAATTATGTAATATAAAGAGTAACCGCCTTTACGGATGCAAAATTATCCGAGGGCGGTTATTTTTTGCTGAAACGGTAAAGCCGTTCTTTTTTTGTAAAGATATTTTACAGAAAGGCTTCAAAGGCGTGGAGGGGAAGAGGTGCTTTTAAATTTACGGAGCGGTGGAGGGGGG
>JAZRQQ010000009.1:0-1656 GCA_045649935.1 Acutalibacteraceae bacterium
TGCAGAAGCCTGCGATGTTGAAAAGCCCGACCTTGTCGTACTTACAGGTGATAATACACATCCTGACGAGGATCCTGAAAAGACCAAAAAGCTCATCAATGCTCTGATGAATATATTTGAATCAAGAAAGATTCCCGTTGCCGTAACCTTCGGTAATCATGATGCAGAGAAAGGTCCTATGACAAGAAAAGATATCATGGAGTATTACAAGACCTTCTCCTGCGTAATAACTGCCGATGACAGTACGGATTTCAAAAACTGTGCAACATTCAATATTCCCGTTCTTGCGTCTGACAGCGACAAAACTAAGTTCAATCTTTGGGTATTTGACTCAGGTGATTATGATGAAGACGAGCCAAGACATTATGACCGTGTACGTACCGAGCAGATAGAATGGTACAAGAAGGTTTCTGCAAAGCTCAAAGAGGAAAACGGTGGCGAAACAGTTAACTCTGTTGTTTTTCAGCATATAATTGTTCCTGAAATCTATGACGTTCTTAGAAAGACGGATTCAAAAAAGCCTTATGCACTCCCGCATATTTACAACGAAGGCGAATATTATATGTTTGATCCTGATGAGGTCAATTACGGCAAGCTCAACGAAAAGCCCTGTCCCGGTTATTACAATGACGGTCAGTTCGATGCGTTGGTTGAAAACGGCGATGTACTCGCAATGTTCACAGGTCACGACCACACAAATGCCTTCGGCGTAAGGAATCAGGGAATTGATATCTTTACTTCTCCTATGACCCGTTACAAAGGTCTGGCTTACACAACTCAGTACGGTTACCGTGTAGTTGAAATCGACGAAAGGGATACCTTAGAATATGAAACAAGAGTGGAGCGTCTTTACGATGTTTTTGACTTCGGTTACATAAAGACCGCAAAGGATAACGGAGATAAATATTCATCGAGAATTGCTTTCGAGCTTGCAGTTAAGGGCAAGGCTCAGGAAATCTGTATGAAGCTCTGGCATTCAATGATAGAATTATTTACAGGAAGAACAGTTGTATATCCGGATTGATAAAATCCGGAAGCATCAGCGTGAATGACATCCCTAATCTGAACCAATGCGGTTCGATAGAGATGTCTTTTGCTTTATATAAACCCAGTAAGAAAGGGGCTTCACGTCACTTCCTCATTTTTATTTTAATCGAACTGCTAAATTCAAAAAATCCGAAATTCTGTGCTAAAAACTCAAAAATCAGATAAAACGAACCGAGAAATTTCGATAAAAATGAACCTATCAGTATGATAGAATGATAGTAAAGGGATCTTTACTGCAATACTAACTCTAATACGATTATTTTTTATATGAAATTTACACAGAAACAATTTTTATAATACAGTTGCTATTGGTCTTCCTTTGACAACACAAGCTTTTTATGCTACCATAGTAGCGGTGATTTTATGATTTCTTTCAAATGGAATGATATGAGTTTTAATCTTGTGCAGTACGGCAGAGGTGTATTCAGAAATGATATGCCCGGTCACAGCCACTCAAAAAACAGTTATGAGCTTCATTATATAGTTGACGGCGAGGGCTTGCTGACGACGGACAGTAAGACTTATCCTCTTTCAGAAGGGAACTTCTTTGTTACGGGTCCCAATGTATATCATCAGCAGTCAACCAATCCCGAAAATCCGCTGACAGAG
>JAZRQQ010000010.1:0-8948 GCA_045649935.1 Acutalibacteraceae bacterium
AGCTTCTTTACAGTCTTCTGAAGGTCAATGATGTAAATTCCGTTTCTTTCTGCGAAAATGTACTCACCCATTTTCGGATTCCATCTTCTTGTCTGGTGACCGAAGTGTACACCTGCTTCAAGAAGCTGTTTCATTGATACTACTGACATTGTTATGTCCTCCTTTTGTTTTTTTAACCACCGCAAGTTCAAAAGTACGCAACACCCTTAAGGGCGAAACGGGCATACCAATCCCTATGCGTGCGTTATCTTGAAGAGTATATCACAACAAAATCCAAAATGCAAGTAATTTTTTAAATTTTTTCACTCTTTTTTACCCTTTTGCAAAAGTTTTCTCTGAAGAGTAAGGATTTTACTGTGCCTTTTATCTTCTTCATATTTATCCGGACTGTATTTTTCACCGTCAAAGATTAATACATTACCTTCTCTGATGTCAAAATCAAAATCGGTTATGCTTATTTTAATATAACTGCCGTCTTCTTTCTCAAGCACGGCAAAGCCTTCTTCTGTTCTGTCAACGATAAGCTTTTCCATATCAGTTTACCCTCTCGTATCCGTCGGCATCACATCTGAAAACAACAGTTCCGTCATAGTCAGTTCTATATAAATCAAGACCGTTATCTTCTATATACTGAAGTGCTTCTTTGTGAGGATGTCCGTAGGAGTTTTCTCTGCCGCAGGATATTACCGCAACATCAGCATCAACACTCCTAAGAAAAGCCTTATGAACAGATGTACTGCTTCCGTGGTGTCCCATAGCAAGAATATCAGATTTACGATCGACTAAAGAAGCTTCATAAACTGATGAAAGCTCCTCTTTTTCCGCATCACCGAGAACCATTATTTTAGTACCACAGGCATTCACCTTACAGATAAGAGACATATCATTGAGGTCTTCAACCTGTTCTACAGGTCCAAGAACCGATATTACAACATCGTCTATCGTATAGCTGTCACCATCCTCGGGAAACTCCACATCCATACCGTTTTCGTCAAGATAAATGAGCAGCTTTTCATAAACACGTGTTGAAGGTATATTGATTTCGCTAAGCTCAGGCATAAGTACCTTACCGACGGAGAACTCCTCAAACACATCGGTCATACCGCCGATATGGTCAGAGTGAGGATGTGAAGCGACAACATATTCAAGAGTATCAATACCGCAGGAACGGATATAAGTGATAAGACTTTCACTGTATTCCGACTCACCCGTATCAATAAGAATACCGCTTCTGTCAAACTGAATAAGAGTTGCAGAGCCTTGCCCGACGTCAATAAAATGAATATAGGCTTCACCGTCACCGAGATAGGTGTTGGTGTTTTCTCCCTGCATAGTTTCAACACCGAATCCACCCGTAATCAGAAGGAGAATAAAAATTATTATACAAAGTAAAGCCGAAGGCTTCTTTTTAGCGCTTCTTCTTTTTGCCATAGGTTACACCGTCTTTTCTTTTTCTGTTGTTCCCTGCTTTGTTATGTGACAGATTTTTATTTCCGGAAGAAGCAACGAGACACTTTTCACCTGAGCCTATAAGGTCATATCTGCCGCATTTTTTCAGAGCTTTGGTGATTATTTCTTTATTCTGCGGATTGTAATACTGTAAAAGAGCTCTCTGCATTGCTTTTTCTTCAGCTGTCTTTGCAACATAGACCTCTTTCATTGTATAAGGGTCAAGTCCCGTATAAAACATACAGGTTGAAATCGTTCCCGGTGTCGGATAAAAATCCTGCACCTGCTCAGGACGGATTTTTCTCTTTTTAAGGAAAGAAGCGAGCTCAACTGCCTCTTCAAGTCTTGAGCCCGGATGAGATGACATAAGATACGGTACAAGATACTGCTCCTTGCCGACACTCTTTGTAAGCTCAAAATATCTTTTTGAAAAGTTCACATATGCATCAATATAAGGCTTACCCATTTTTTCAAGGACAATTGCACTGCAATGCTCAGGTGCTACCTTAAGCTGACCGCTGACATGGTATTTGATAAGCTCCTTAAAGAATGTTTCGTCCTTATCCTGAAGCATATAATCATAGCGTATACCCGAACGGATAAAAACCTTTTTAACGCCTTTGACATTTCTTACGCTTCTTAAAATATCGATATATTCACTGTGATCTGCTTTAAGTGCCGGACAAACCTTAGGTGCAAGACACTTTTTTCCCTTGCAAAGACCTGCAGTTTTCTGCTTTTCACATGAGGTATCTCTGAAATTGGCTGTAGGTCCGCCAAGATCATGAATGTATCCTTTGAAATCAGGAAGCTTTGTAAGTGCTTCTGCTTCCCTTAAAACAGACTCTTTGCTTCTTGAGGTTACATATCTGCCCTGATGGAAAGCAATTGAACAGAAATTACAACCACCGAAGCAACCGCGGTTATGTGTTATAGAAAACTTTACCTCTTCAATTCCCGGTACCCCTCCGTCTTTTTCATAAGAGGGATGGTAGTTTCTCGTATAAGGCAAAGCATAAATCTCATCGAGCTCAGCAATAGTAAGAGGTGCCATAGGAGGATTCTGCACAAGCATTTTATTGCCGTGGCGCTGTTTGATAAGCTTACCTCTTATATGATCCTGCTCATCCTGCTGAATACGGCAGGAAACAGCATATTCTTTTTTACTCAGACAGACATTTTCATAGGACGGACATTCAGCACCCATAAGTGGTGTATCCTTGACATCACAGACATAACAGGTGCCTCTGACATCTGTAACAGAAGAAATATCTTCTCCGTTTCTGAGTCTTTCAGCAATTTCAACAATCTGCTTTTCACCCATACCGTAAGAAATAAGATCAGCCTGAGAGTCAAAAATAATTGACCTTCTGATTTTATCATCCCAATAATCATAATGGGCAAAACGGCGTAGTGAAGCCTCAAGTCCGCCGATGATAATCGGAACATCACCGTAAGCTTCACGGATACGGTTGCAGTAAACAATAACTGCCCTGTCCGGTCTTGCACCGGCTCTGCCACCCGGTGTATACGCATCATCACTGCGCTTTTTCTTGGCGGCAGTATAATGAGCCACCATCGAATCAATATTTCCCGAAGACACTAAAAAGCCAAGGCGAGGACGCCCGTATTCACGAAAGTCCTCTGCGCTGTGCCAATCAGGCTGTGATATTATACCAACGGTAAATCCGTTGTTTTCAAGCACTCTTGAAATTATAGCAGGTCCGAATGAGGGATGGTCTACATAGGCATCGCCTATAACATAGACAAAATCCACCTCATCCCAGCCTCTGTCAAGAGCTTCTTTTTTTGTAAGGGGTAAAAAATCAGCCATAATACTCCTTAATCTTAATCTGATAAAATATCAAAATCTTCATTTGAAACGTCAGCTCCCGCCTTCATTTCAAGATACTGACTTCTTGTTACAAGAACCTTTCTCGGCTTGTTGTTTCCTTCAGCTGCACTGACATATCCGAGCTGTTCAAGCTCGTCCATAATTCTTGCAGCTCTTGCATAGCCTACACGAAGCTTTCTCTGCAGAACTGTTGTGGAAGCAGAGTTAAGCTCAGTAATAACATTGACTGCCTCATCAAGCATATCGTCATACTGACCGTCAGAGTCTTCAACTGAGGCGCCTCCTGCCGAAGAGCCCTTTTTCTTTTCTGCAACGGCATTTCTTTCAATTTCTTCCATAATCTCATTGTCGTACTCTGCGTTTTCCTGTTCCTTGATAAAGGAGACAATCTTTTCAATCTCAGCATCAGAAAGATAAGCACCCTGAATTCTTACGGGCTTTGAAACACCGACGGGATTGAAAAGCATATCACCGTTACCGAGAAGCTTTTCAGCACCGATTGCATCAAGAACTGTTCTTGAGTCAACCTGAGAAGAAACGGAAAGCGAAAGTCTTGAAGGAATATTTGCCTTGATGATACCCGTAATAACGTCAACAGAGGGTCTCTGTGTTGCAACAACAAGATGCATACCTGCTGCTCTTGCCTTCTGAGCAAGACGGCAGATTGAATCTTCAACCTCTTTAGGTGATACCATCATAAGATCGTTAAGCTCGTCGATAAAAATAACAATCTGAGGCATATATGAAAGCTCGGGATGATCGGCAATATATTTATTGAATGAGCCGATATCACGTACACCACACTGTGCAAAGGTCTTGTATCGGTTATCCATTTCACTGACTGCCCACGCAAGTGAGCCTGCAGCCTTTCTTGCATCACTGATAACAGGGACAAGAAGATGAGGTATACCGTTGTATACGGTAAACTCAACCTGCTTAGGGTCAATCATAAGAAGCTTGACCTCAGAGGGAGTTGCATTGTAAAGAATGCTTGCTATCATACCGTTAAGGCAGACAGATTTACCTGAGCCCGTTGTACCCGCAATAAGAAGATGCGGCATCTTTGAAAGATCGGCACAGCTTACATTACCCGTAATATCTTTACCCAATGCAACAGTAAGAAGCTTACCCTTGTTCTTTTTATATTCTGTAGAAGAAATAATTTCTCTTAAAGTAACAGTAGCTCTTGTCTTGTTCGGCACCTCAATACCGACGGCAGATTTATTTGGAATAGGTGCTTCAATACGTACACCCGAGGAAGCAAGGCCCAGAGCAATATCGTCAGCAAGATTAGTAATCTTACTGATTTTTACACCGGGTGCCGGTGAAAGCTCATATCTTGTAACGGAAGGACCTCTTGAAACACCGATAAGTGTAGTTTCAACACCGAAGCTTTTCAGAACATCTACAAGCTTCTTTGCCGTAATTCTCATTTCAGCGGCAAAGTCCTCATCCTTATTGAACACAGGCTCATTGAGACATTCAATAGGCGGAAGAACATATTCCTTCTTCTTGCGTTTCTTTTCCTGAGAGGAAGCACTGACATCCGCCATATTCTTTTTCATATTGGCATTTGCAGTTTTTATTGCATCCTGAACAATCTCAGATGCATCAGCAGAAAGTGTATCGTCATCGGGCACGATTCTGTCAATTGTTTCTTCATCTGCCTCACTTAATGGAATATCTTTTTCAGCCTTTACGGGAGGAGTTTTTACAGCCGGCGCAGATGCTACAGGTCTTACTGCTGATCTTGTATGTGAAGAAATGAAATCAATTTCAAATTTCTCTTCTTCTCTAACAGGTGCAGGGCTTTCACCGTCTCCATAGGTAAAAATCTGCTCCTTGGGTCTGAAGGGCTTGATAGGTCTTAAGGGCTTGCCCGTTTCTCTGTCGATAGGATCATATTCAATTTCAGTTTCGTTGAAATCGAAGCTTTCGGGAAGAGGCTTGCTTTCAGCTTTACTTTCTGCTTCATTCAAAGCTTCTGCAGTCCTTGCCGCTGCCTGCGCTTCAAGCTCAGCACGGCGCTGCTCCTTTTTTTCATTACGGAGTATAGCTCTTTCTTCTCTTTTTACCTTGAGATTCTCTTTTGACGAATCGTACTTTGCTTTACCGCCGTTTATAGTTGCAGAAACAGTATCACCAAAGGAGTTTGTATCTATATTAAGATAGAAGAAAAGACTTACAAGAAATACGGTAATAACAATTACAAAGGCTGCAGCCTTACCGCATGTGTAGAGAGCTGTACCGCCGAAAAGTCCGCCGAGTATACCACCCGTGAAATTAAAGCTGCCCGTACCCATATTCCAACCGTTGCGGGCAACATCAAAGAGCTGCTCCTTCCATTCAATAAAGCTTCCTTCACCTATAGAGTTTGTGAAAAGATGAATGACGGACGAAAAAGCCGCAACAGACAAAAAGCCTGAAATATTAGTTACAAGAAAGCTCCTTTTAAGGTTACCGAGGGCCATACGCACACCGATTACTACAGTCTGCACAACAAGAAGATAAAAGCTCAGACCAAAGGCCGAGAAAAGTACGCCACGCAATTTTTCCCAGATATTGAAGCCGGGTATAACGGCAACACAGCCGAGAAAGATACCGCCAAGAATGTAAACAAGCATAATGGCATTATGATATCTTTCGGAAAAGCTCATAGAATAATCTTTATTTTTGCCGACATATTTTGAATTTTTACGAGTTGCTGTACTCTTACCTTTTTTTGAAGCAGAGGTCTTTTTCTTTGTGGTTTTTTTATTTGCCATAATTTATAAATCCCCCTTTACGCTGTGATAAGCCCGGCAGCTTATCTTAAAACAAATGAAAGTATAGCTGCCGTTATGCCGAAAACAGCAGAATAAATACTGAAGAAAGTGAAGGTGCGTCTGATATTAACCTTACTCATCTTTGTGACAACTAAAAGTGCCATACCTGCACCTGCAACCAAAGCTATAATAATCATTAACGGGTCGATAACAGTATCACCGAGAGCAAATCTGATTATTTTTACAATACTTACAAGGAACATCTGAGGTGCAATATAAAGATAGATTTCTCTTACAACAATTTTCGAATCAACATCACAGATAAGCATATTAGTTGCAGCAGAGGATACACGGGAAACACCGGGTATAACATAAGAAATCAGCTGATAAACAGAGATTCTGACTGCTGTTCTGAGGTCACATACTCTTTTAGTGGATGAATTGCCCTGTCTTGTATACCAGATTGATATTACAAGTACAAATGCACCAAGGACACTTATCAATGCAACAAGCAAGAGATTTCCCGTAGTAAGAAAGCCGTCAAAATAATCAGAAACAAGTTTTCCCTCACCTACCGGTACAAAAAGAAGAGCCATAGGAATGAGTGAAACAAAAACGTTTATAATAACCTTTTTATAATTCAGCTGGCTTTCATCTTTTGAAAAAAGAGCCTTAAAGCCCGTAATGTAAATCTTTCTGAAAAGAACAAACATTACAAGTGCAAATGCAAGTGAAATCAACGAATAGTAAAATCCGAGAAGCTTTTCATCCTCACTGAAATTAATAATACTGTTCACTACCGAATAATGCGCAGCTGACGATGTCGGCAATGCCGCTGTTGCACCTGCGACAAGAGCAAGAATCAACATTTTAATATAATCTATCATTTTAATCCTCCTTAGAATTTATCTGTAAAACTTTTCTTTTTATTATACCATATTTTTTTATTTATAACAAGAGAAAAAAGCGAAAAACCGAAATAAAAAGAGGCATTCTTAAGCGGTTATACGACTGCGTAAAATTTTCTCCGTAAAATCCTGATGTTAACACAGAAGCATCAATAAACCGAAAACCCGTAACACTCAGTAACAGTGAGCGTTACGGGTTTTATAAACATCTCAATAAAAAGGTGAAGCAGGCACGTAAATAACCCGATTCATATTAACCGACAGGGGTAATATTAAACATTACATCATACTTTCCGTAAACCCAGCAGTCATTGATTTCTGAATTTACAATTGAAATATTGGTAACCTCAACCGACTGTCTGATTCTTGCATTGACAGAAAGAGAAGATACGTTGATTTCAATCTGTATATCCTCAGCAGAAATTTTTTCAAGACTGCTCTTCGGCCCTACGATAACAACCGACTCAAGGGAGTTTTTCGGCTCGTCTACAGTATAGGTATAGCCTTCTGCCTGATTGAGAAGAACTATATTGCTTCCGCTGAGATTGAAGGTCTTCTGACTCATAGAGCGCATATCAACCGTTACCTTATACTTTTCAAAGGAGGTATCGGCATTTACTGAATTTTTAAGTGCATCGTCAACCTCAAACTCAAAAGTATTTACCTTATCCAGAAGCTCCTTGAAATCAATCGTTCCTACACTGACAAATTCATACTTTTCACTTTCAGCAGGATTGTAAGAAATTTTCAGCTCGGAAGGAGTAATTTTGACCACAGGCGGATTCTCAGTGAAATAAGAAGGCTGATTGATGAATTTAACCTGTGTAGGTACATTTTTGGAAACATACACGGGAATAGTAACCGTTGCAGGATTGGATTCATCATTTATGCTCTCACAGATGAGAAACTCTGCATCCCTCTGCCTCTCTACCTCAAAAGAAACATCAGCAGGTAAAACCTTTGCTTCCGTAAGAGGCAGATCCTCTTCAAGAACAGAAGCATTAAAATAAACCTTCGTCATTTTATTGAGAATCGAAGCAGGTCCCGTAACATCAACGGTACTCATTGACGGAACAGGCTGACCGACAGTATATTCTCCGTCAACAAGAGAGTCTATCTCATTTGTGAGCTTTGCCTCAACATTTATCGTCTGTGTAGACTTGCGGTCAAAGAAAACCGTTATAGTTGAAGGTGTTACGGATAAAACCTCAACATCGGAAAGATCACCGGTTTCAGATGCCTTGGCAGTAAGATTAAGAACCTTATAGCCGGCAGACTCAACATAGGTAGTGGTTGCTTCAACAACCACGTCATCTTTTGAAAGAGCATAGCTGTTGATGTTGTACGCCTTACCGCTGACAACTATTTCAGCATACAGCTTGGTTTCATCAACAAAAGGAACAAGCTCGTTGTTTTCACTGTTAGTCACTATATTGATTCTGACATCACTTATAGTTCTTGTGCTTTCAGCACTGTAATTGATTTTTACCGACGCCCATACAGCAATAGAAACCAAGACACAGAAAACCATAAGCAATTTATTATTATAAATTATCTTTTCAACAAGACCTTTTCTGCTGTTGTTCATTACTTTTTCCTCCGAAAAATCTTAAAAGATCTGCCACCTTCTGCACTGTCACTTTTAAGGAAATCCGTTATAGCTTCAAGAAGCTCACCCGACGATACGTTTCTTTCAAGAGAGCCGCTGTTTGCGATTGATACAGATCCGGTTTCTTCCGAAACCACAATTATAAGTGCATCACTCTGCTCACTCATACCAAGAGCAGCTCTGTGTCTTGTACCGAGCTCTGCGCTGATTTCTCTGTCTGTAAGAGGAAGAATACAGCCGGCTGAATGTATGCGGTTATCACGGATAACAACTGCACCATCATGAAGAGGTGATTTTGGGAAGAAAATATTTTCAAGCATTATTGAAGAAACAGACAAGTCGGATCGTAGCCATGTCGTTCT
>JAZRQQ010000011.1:0-48025 GCA_045649935.1 Acutalibacteraceae bacterium
ACGGGTAAAAGCAGATGGTACGAAACTGTAATCGGTCACGTGCTGAAAAATTCTTTTTATTGCGGTATCATAACCTATCATAAAGAGTTTACGCCTGATTATCTTACACAGAAAAAGATAAAGAATTACGGTGACATTGAATTAGTACAGGTGAAAGGCAGACACGAGCCTATAATATCAGAAGAAGACTTTGAAAGGGTGCAATTAATTATGGCAAGTAAAACAGCAAAGCTTAAAAATCTCAACACAGGCAGAAGAACAGAAACGGGTAAAAGACCGAGAACAACAGTATGGGGAAAGCTCCTTGTTTGTGAATGCGGTCATAAGTTCAACACAAGGCTTTGGGACAGAGATGACCGACAGAGAAGCTACGGATATCAGTGTTACAGCTCTGTTCATACAGGCTCTTATGAAAGCAGAAAAAAGAAAGGGTTGCCTCTTGAGGGTATATGCCGAACACCAATGATACCCGAATGGAAGCTACAGCTTATGGCAAATCACATTTTCAGAAACTACCTTGCCGACAAAGAAAAGGTGTTAGCTCTTGCAAATTCAATGCTTGAGGCTCATATCAATGATACTGACGAAATCATTGATTATTCCAAAATTATTGAGGAGAAAAAACAGGAGCTTGAAAAGCTTACAAGGAAGATAGATAATTATATTGAAATGAGAGCAGAGGGCGAAATCGGCAAAGAGCAGTTCACAGCCAAAACTGCTGACACCAAGTCTGCAATATCAAAGCTCAAGGCTGAGATAAGTGAAATGGAAGCCTTGGCGGGTGAGCCTACAGAAACAGTGCCGGATTATAAGGAAAAGCTGACGGTTCTTCAGTACGCTCTTGAACAATATACCAACACAGATGACAATGACATTCCTGAAAGCGTTATTGAAGCCTTTGTTGTGAAGATTGTGGCTAAACAGGACGGCTTTGATTGGTATCTCCGCTTTGACGGTGACCCGAATGACCCGCTTCACCTGAAAACCGAAGGGAAAAGGAGAAAAACCACCTCTGTTGTGTCAGAAAGTGCTGTTTCTCCAACCAAGGTTGACAGCACCACAGGCAGCAATCGCAAGCAAATAATTATCGTTTTGATAATATTACACCCCATCGAGAAATCGGTGGGGTTGTTTTTACTATATTGCAGAAAAAATATATAAATGGTATAATCAGTAAAAAGAGAGGAAGGATTATTATGAAAAAAATCTGTAGCCTGGTAGCAGTTACTTTTATTCTGTTTAATCTTTGCTCCTGCGGTATCTCTTACGAGGTTGAAACACCGGGCGTTATAACAAGAGAAGAGCTTATGGAATACTCTGAATATACAGAGCTGACAACAGAGAACTGGAATGAATATTTTGAAATAATACGAACAGAAAGTGACATAACAGATGTGTTCGGTGAAGAAACAGGAACACATGTATGGAATAATATTGTTCTTAAGGACGGCTGTTATATTTCTGTGGATAACGCTATGAGATTAACGTATAGCCGGGATGACGGCATATTGTGGACGGATGATATTGTTTTTAAAGACAGTATGGTATACGGTGAAGATATGTATAAAAGAGGCAGTATGCTACATCCGAATAAGTCCGGTGATGTAACATGCGAAAAAATCAAAGGCACTATCCTTAGGCTTTCACTCCCTGAAGAGAAATGGGCTGTTGATGACGAAGGAAGAAAGTATATCGAAGTAAAGGGCGAAGAAAGAACAACTATTGTATATTACAATTACAGAACCATAAATTATGATGCCTTTGCTTCTGAAAATTAAGAAGAGTTAATGAATATCTGCCGTAACCGAGCAGAAGAAGTGTGCTTAATTCTGTTATTTACAACTAATATGAAAAACAAGAGAGACTGCAATCAGGCTTATTTCTGAAAGCAGTCTCTTTTATATTCGGAATCGGCACATTGACATAAAATATCTCTGTTAATATTTACAGTTTTCTTGTATTATAAGTAAAAAAATGATAGATTTGATTTGAGTTTGTAAGAACTTTGTAAGAGGTTTTGTGATATTATTACAATGAGATAAAATTGCAAGTGTACAGTATGCGTGTTTTTTAGTGTTATAATAAAAATCAAGGATATAAAAGGAGAAAAATGATGTCTGAAAAGATGAAAATAAAAAATGATAAGCATAGCTTTATTATCATATCGGTGATACTGTTTCTGGTGCTTTCCTGCTCTTTGGTCATTGATGCAGCTATAAATAATTCTCAGGCAGAGTGGGCGATTGTACCTGATATCAGGCTTGTGGGTGAATATAAAATCGGAGACGGTGAATGGAAGGATATCGTTGAAGGAGAGCATATCTCTGCTACAAAGGGCGATGTTATGCTCAGGGGTGTGCTTGAAATCTGTGACCCGGAAACAAATGATTTTTACGGTAAGCTCACAAAAGGCTCACTGATGTATTTTACCTTCAATCACATAAATCTTGCTCTGACGGAAAATGGTGAGACAACCGTAGTATATGACATAGAAAATCCCGTCATCGGTGAGGATGCCTGCGGATATAACAGTATGGTAATAGAATATAATGGTGAGGACGGTTATTTTGAAGGGATAATCCGTAACTATCACAGCTTCGGTAATGAAGGTGCTGTTGATGAGTTTCTTTCTTCAATGAAGCTTTATGCAAGTGATTATTCTGAAAAAACAGCACTTCGTTCAGGTAAGACTGAAAGACTTGTTGCAATAATGATACTTATTTCAGCACTTCTCGTTTTAGGTCTTGCAATTTTTTCGTATCTGCTTGATAACAGTACCTTTAAAAATTACTTGTTCGGCGGACTTCTGATACTTTCGGCGGGAATATTCTTCCTTTTTACCTCAAAGGCTATATATCTGTGGTTTGATTTTACTATTGTAAATACGATGCTTAAGGGAATTTCCGCAATGGCATATCTCTTGTTTGCTTTCGTGCTTGTTAAAGGCTTGTTTAAGGGAAAAGCTGAAAAAGCGGCGAATATCCTTACACTGTTATACGGTGTGTTTACAAGCTCACTTATTGCTGTTTCTCTTTTCAGTGAAATATATTTTTACAATCTGCTCGGTGTATGGACAACGGGTGCCACTGTTTTCTCTCTGGTGTTTATGGTTTTATTGCTCCTTTCACTGAAAGAGGCTTCAAAAAAGGAGAAAATCGAATTGGCTTTTGCTGTTATCGGCATATTGGTATTATGGCTTGATATTTCAGCTGTATATTTCGGATTGTGGAGAACAGGCTTCGCATCAAAAATCTATTTCCTTATAGGCTTTGTAATTTCTGCTGTTCTTTTCCTTAGTATCGTGCCTAAAAATATAAAGGCGGCTGAAAAGGCAGAGCAGCTTGAAAAAGAAAAAATAACTCTTGATGCCGAGCTTGCCCGAAGCCGTATTTCTACTCTGATGAGTCAGATTCACCCCCATTTTATTTATAATACTCTGGGCAGTATTGAGCAGCTTTGTGAGCTTGATCCTCCCAAGGCGGCAAAGCTTGTAAATGATTTTTCAAAATATTTACGAGGTAATTTCGGTGAGATAGACAATACAAGACTTATCCGTGTTTCAAAGGAGCTTGAGCATACAGAGTATTATATCGGCATTGAAAAGGTGCGTTTCCCCGATATTGAATTTATTACGGAAATGTCCTGCTGTGATTTCAGTGTGCCTGCACTTACTATTCAGCCTATAGTTGAAAATGCAGTCAAGCACGGTATTCTCAAAAGAGAAGCAGGGGGCACAGTAAGGGTAAGAATTTATGAAACGGACAGCAGTTATTTTATCACCGTAAAGGATAACGGTGTGGGCTTTGATGTATCTGAGCTTAAAGACGATAACCATATCGGGTTAAGAAATATTAAAAGCAGACTTGAAGCAATTTGCGGAGGTATTCTTCACATTGAAAGTATCTTAGGTGTGGGTACCAAGATTACTGTTGAAATTCCTAAGGAGGCAGACTGATGATTGCAATAGCAATAGATGATGAACAGCTTATGCTTTATGCTCTTTTAAAGGCTATAAAGGCATCGGAGGATATAGACGAGGTTGCAGGCTTTGCAAACTGTGACGAAGCACTTGACTGGCTTGAAATCAACAGCCCTGATGTTGCTTTTCTCGATATAAATATGCGTGGTATAAACGGAATCGGTCTTGCAGAAAAAATAACTGCACTTCATCCCGACTGCAAGATAGTTTTCTGTACGGGTTATGAGGAATATGCAGTTTCTGCCTTTAAAATTCATGCTTCGGGTTATTTGCTCAAGCCTATTTCAGCCGAGGATGTTCAAAAGGAAATTGACGTTATCAAGGGCAGAAAAATCGAAAAAGGAATTCTTAAAGCAAAATGCTTCGGTAACTTTGATGTCTCCTGTGCAGGTGAAAAGCTTACCTTCAGAAGAACTAAAAGTAAGGAAATGCTTGCCTTTCTTATTGACCGTAACGGAGCCGATGTTTCCTCGAAGGAGATAGCTGCTGCTCTTTGGGAGGACGGCACCAAGGAGAACAACAGAAACTATTTTCATCAGCTTTTACTTGATGTGCGTCAGGCTCTTGAAAAGGTCGGTGCAGAGGATGTTCTTAAAAAGAACGGCTATCTTTATTCTGTTGATACAAGCAAGATTTCCTGTGACTACTATTCTTATCTTAAAACAGGTCAGCCTGAATTTCAGGGCGAATATATGACGCAGTACAGCTGGGCTGATGAAACCTGCGGCTTGCTTTGGAGCAAAAACAACAAATAACAGTGTAAAAAAGACTGATTTTTTGTCGGTCTTTTTTTGCCTTTTTATTGATTTTGTAAGCAGTTTGTAATACTCTTTATGTTAGAATATTTCAGTAATACAATAGGAGGTATATTCTATGAAAAAAGTATCAAGTATTTTATTAGTAGTAATTATGCTCTTTACTATGGTTCCTGCAAGTGTTTTTGCAGCAGAGACAACCTCAGTAAACCTCGTAAGCTTTATGCGCGGAAATGTAAGCGATCTTCGTTCAAGTGAACTTTTAGAGGTGCAGGTAGAGGGCTATGAAGGAAATCCCAGAGAGCTTACTTATAAATGGACCAGCTCACTGGGTACATATCTGTACATTTATAATTCTCACAATATGTACGGTATCAACAATACCTACGGTGAATATGAAATTTATAATACCGACAAAAGTATTAAACGCAACAGTAATGTTGAAGAGGACAGATCCGGTGATAAGACATTATCATTAAAAGGCTTTATGTGGGCTTCTGTTTACGGTGCCTATACTTACGGCGGCGGAAATGCTTCTACTGCGCTTAAGGGAACCGTAAAGGTTGAGGTTTTTGATAAGAACGGCAAAAGCCTCGGCTCAGACTCCTTCTCAGGCTTCAAGGCACACAATCTTGACGGAGACCTCGATAATGTTGTTATCGGTCTTTTTGAAGGTGACAGAAAAAATGTCCTTGACCTTCTCGGTGAAAGCGGTATTGTTCATATTACCTGCGACCAGAGTAAGGTTTCAAGTGCTGTGATTCTTGAAGGCAGTGAGCATATAGCAGTTGAATCTGAGAAAAAGGATAAGAACACGTATAACTACTTTATTACAGGTATTAAAGCCGGCACTAACAGCACTAACGGTGATGCTCAGCTTAAGATTAATATAACAAAGAGCTCCTGCAAGTTCCACTATAACACAAGCGGCAATGCTGAGCCTATAGTATATGTTTTCAAAAAGCCCAAGACAGCAACAACCACAACAACTCTTACTCTTGTTGATGATATTGACGAACGCTGTGAATATTTTATCGACGGTAACAAGGGCGAAGGGCAGCCTGACGGTACTATTATCTTTACAGGCCTCACACCCAACACAGATTACACAGTCGAGGTTCGTGCAAAATACGATGACAACGGTGAAACAAAGTATGTTTACGGATATGTAGACGACACCACAAAGCCCGTATATTCCGCTAAGATTTATACCTATCTTGACGGCACTCTTACAGACTTTGAAAATATTTACGACGGTGCAGAGCTTCTTATCCGTGAAAACAATACCTATTCCGATTATATCTCACTCGGAAAAACTTCAACAGGTATTTACGAGGCTCCTCTTTATAACGCTGTTTTTAATCCCTATATCAAGCTTGACGGTGCATACAATAAAATAGGTAATTATCAGCTCGTTATTGAGCATGCCAACGCAGAGCTTCATCTTTACAACTACAGTGTTAAATATGACACAAACGGCGGCGTATTCAAGGCGGGTGAAGAGACAGGCACAGAGATTTATGCATCTGGAGAAGCTGTAAATGCTACCTCGAATATTCCCGTACGTAACGGCTTCATCTTCATGGGCTGGGATTACAGCGGAAATACAATCGGTTCAGGCAAGCAGATTACCTCATCAATTACAGCACCTGTTGTTCTTAAGGCAAAATGGGAAAAGGCAGTAAACGTAACAATCAATGTTACTATTGACCACAAAACTGTTGACGGATTTGATCCTAATCCCACAAGGGCAGATCTTGATGTTGATTTTCTTGAAATGACAGTAAATTCACCTGCTTTTGTTGAAACAGGCGACAAGCTTCTATTCAGACAAGATAAGGTTACTGACAAAAGCGGTAATGCAAAAGCTTATACTTACTCAGTAGAAGACAACAAATCAACATACACTGCAACAGATTATACTTACACAGGTCTTCTTGAATCCTCAACCTTCGGTGTTGCATTAAGCAAGTCAGGCTATGATGTAGGCACAATTGAAAAGAAACAGGATAAGCTCGGCAACTGGATTATCAATATTCCTCTTACATATAATCCTGATGACTTTGATCTTGATTTCAGCGTTGAAATGGCTGACGATGTTCCCACAGACCTTTATCCCGATGCAGTAATCGTAAAGATTGCATACTGGAACACTGAAACAAATGAATGGAAAATCATTTCTCAGCAGGAAACAACCGATGTTGTTGTAAGACCCGGTGTAAGAGTTGATATTGACCCTGTGACAGGTGAAGGCCACGGCTCATATCCCGTATGGAGATTTGACGGCGATAATAATCCCTACGGCTACCGTGCAGTTGTAACAGGTTTTATTTACAAAGACTCAACAATTGTTGTTCCCACAGAAAAAGACCACACCAAAGACGATAATACTGTTGTTGTTACATACACCGATGGCAACTATACTGCTACAATGGGAGATATTGCTGACGGTAAGAAATTCAGCACATCCCTTAACGGCGCATATTATAACAGAGATACCAAGGACCAGCAGGGTACACTTCACGGTGTTATCTCCGTTGAAAAGTACGATGTAATCTTCGATGCAAACGGCGGTACAATCAAGGGTGGCAACACCTACACAGAAAAAGACGAATATTATGTACCTGACACAGACCTTTATGTTCCCACCTTTGGTGAACACACCTTCAAGGGCTGGTACAAGGATCCCGAATTCAAGGAACCCGCAGTCAAGGGTGAACTTCTTACAGAAACCATCACACTTTATGCAAAGTGGGATCAGATTCTTACAGGTAACGTAAGAGTTGCAGGCTCATATATGCAGGACGGTAAGCTTGTTAATGTATGGTCAATCGACCGCGCAGAGAGCGCAGTTATAGCTCTTCAGGAAATCACAGAAGACGGTGTATATACCGTTGACAGTCAGACTGTTAAAATAGTATGGCCTATGTCTGAAATGATATACGGCATTTCGGATGAATATAAATTTACAGGCCTTGACCCTGCAAAGACATACAGAACAGAGGTGCTTACTCTTAACTACGGCACAAGCTATCAGAACTCAACAACAGAATTTGTCAAAGACAGTGATTATACTGACGACTACAACGCAACTGATTTCATCGCAGTTTATCCCGAAAGCAGCAAGTGGCAAACATTTGTCAATGCATATCTTTCATTTGAGCCCGCTTCATATTTCCAGCCCGTTGAGGTTGACGCAACTCTCATCGGTGAGAACCTGAGACCTGATGATACACTTGTTGAAATCTGGTACAAGGCAACAGGTACAGAAAATGCATATCAGGTAATCAGCCAGCATACAGTTGTTCCCTACGGTATTGAAATCGGTATGGGCGCAGACGGTATGGATGACGGAGATTACGGCTACACAGTATGGAACAGCGTTTATGACGGTAATCTTTACGATTATCAGGCTCACCTTTCAAAAATTGAAAAAGAGGATGCAGCAACATGGCCCGTATCAGTAGTTTACGGTGCTCCCTCCCGTTACAGTCCTCTTCACGATGCTCCTACAGGCGTTCTTCAGGTTAAGCTTGTTCCTAACCGTTACAGTATAATTTTCAATGAAATTTACACAAACGAAAATATAAGTGTAGTTTCTTACGGAACACATACCTGGAGCTACGAAACAGCTATTGATTATGTGCCCGTTCGTAACGGCTATGTATTCGAAGGCTGGTACTCAAATCCCGAATGTACAGGCGAAAAGGTTACAGCAATCGCTGAAACAGTAGCAAATGACACAGAGCTTTATGCAAAATGGGAAAAGGGTGAATACGAATATACTGTAAATTACCTTGAAGAGGATACAGACAACGTTCTTGCAGCAGCAAAGACTGCTACAGCAAAATTTGAAGAAGCAGTTACAGAAGCAGCGATCGTAATTGACGGCTATACTCTTACAAGCGAAGGCAGCAAAACAATCACAATCGATACAGAAAACAACATTATCAATTTCTACTACGCAGCAGACAGCTTCGGCGGCGGTGAAAACGGTGATGACAGTGACGATGTTCCTGACAAGTATCAGAAGAAGGTAATCTTCAAGGTTGTAAACGGTACATGGGCTGACGGTACAGCAACAGATAAGGTTGTTTATGTTGACCTTATGAAGGACGGTCAGTACGCAGTTGACGGCTCAGCTTCACTTACAGCTCCCACAGGTATGAAAGCAAATGACGGCTTCAAGAACGGTTCATGGGATAAAGAAATTCCTTCAATTGTAAGCGGTACAGAAACACTTGTATTTACTTACAGCTTCATCAGAAGCACAACACCTGTTACACCCTCCGAAAATGTAAACTATATTGTTGAGCATTACAAAGAAAATGCAGACGGTACATACAGCCTTGTCCAGGAAGATACAGAAATTCTTGCAGGCAAAATAGGAAGCACAGTTACTGCAACAGCTAAAGCTTACAAAGACTATTGCTTTAACGCAGTTAAGTCTGAAGCAACATCAAGCGGTGTGCTTAAGGCTATCAGCAGCGCAAGTGACATTCTCACTCTGAAGCTTTATTACGATATTGATAATATAGGCAGCGGTGAAAATGGTGACGAAGGTGACGGCACAGCTGACAAGTATCAGAAGAAGGTAATCTTCAAGGTTGTTAACGGTACATGGTCAGACGGTACAGCAACAGATAAGGTTATTTATGTTGACCTTATGAAGTACGGTCAGTACGCAGTTGACGGCTCAGCTTCACTTACAGCTCCCACAGGTATGAAAGCAAATGACGGCTTCAAGAACGGTTCATGGGATAAAGAAATTCCTGCTGTTGTAAGCGGCACTGAAACACTTATATTCACTTACAGCTTCATCAGAAGCACAACACCTGTTGAGCCTCTTGATGATGTAAGCTATATCGTTGAGCATTACAAAGAAAATGCAGACGGCACATACAGCCTTGTCCAGGAAGATACAGAAATTCTTGCAGGCAAAATAGGAAGCACAGTTACTGCAACAGCTAAAGCTTACAAAGACTATTGCTTTAACGCAGTTAAGTCTGAAGCAACATCAAGCGGTGTTCTTAAGGCTATCAGCAGCGCAAGTGACATTCTCACTCTGAAGCTTTATTACGATATTGATAATATAGGCAGCGGTGAAAATGGTGATGAAGGTGACGGCACAGCTGACAAGTATCAGAAGAAGGTAATCTTCAAGGTTGTAAACGGTACATGGGCTGACGGAAGAAATAAGGATATCATCTATATCCTCACTCTCGATAAAAACGGCAATGCTTCTGTTACTGTTCCTGCCGGTATGAAGGCAAACGACGGCTTTGAAGGCGGTGCCTGGGATGTTGTTCCTTCTGTAAGTGTCAGCGGTACAGATACAGAGATATACACATACATCTTTACTAAGGTTGTTAATCCTCCCGTAGATCCCGAGCCTGAAAATCCCGACACACCCGATGTTCCCGGTGGTGAAGGAGAAGGCAACGGTAATGGCAACGGTAACGGCTCACTTGACGGCGGTTCACATCATATCCTCTTCGGTAAAACCAACGGTATCGGCTGGTATCAGGTTTCAAAGGATGGCGGACAGACATGGAGTACCGTATTCGGTAATTCAACCTATGAGGTTGAGCACGGTACAGAAATTATCGTCAGAGTCGGTGACCTTGTAGGTAATGCGTTTACCTTCTATGTAAACGGTGATGCTGTAAAGCCTGATGATAACGGTGAAATCAGACTTACAGTTAACGGCTATATGCTCATCGGTGCTGTCGGTATCGATCCTGATATTGACTTTGAGGTACCCGATGTTGAAGAATCACTTAACTGGTTTGAGAAGATTATCAAGGCTATCAAGGATTTCTTTGCCTGGCTTTTCGGTAAGAAATAAAAGAATAAAAAAGATCGGATTTTTCCGGTCTTTTTTTGTTTTTCATTGAAATTTGTAAGAAGTTTGTAAGAGGTGTTATGGTAAAATTAAAATCTTAAAATGGGTGTACTGAACTCAAATTTCATTATGAAAGAAGTAATAATAGTGAGTAAGAAGAATAAATTTTTTGCTGATGACGGCTGGGCAATGTGGGTTGACGGTGATGATGTCAGCACAATTTACCTCAACAGCTGGCTTAATCCTAAAGGTAAAAGCTATACAGATATTGCAATACATACAAAAGGAATCAGGGATACTGCATCACTGAATATGTATTTTCCGTTTCCGGTGAACAAGAATGAAATAGAGGATGTTTCCCTTAATTTTGATGATGTAAACTTTTCAAGAGCAGTTTTCAGCAGTATGTGTGTAATAGATTATAAAAAGAATACAGCTACATCGGAAATTGCATATAACGGAAAAACAGTGGATATAGTTCACTTGTCTGCTCTTGACTATACTGTAGAGTCTGTTTCAAAGGGTACACTTTTAAAGGTGCCCTTTACTGAGCTTCTGAATTATCTTGACAACGATGAGGCTTATTTTATGTTCCGTGTACCTCATAAATCCATAACAGAGGTTTTCAGACAGAACACGAAGGTCGGCAGCTTTTTCAATAAGACCCGTGACCTTCTTATGTCACCGATTATTTCCGAGAGCTACGGTTATTCCGTCAGAATCAATGAAGGCAGACTTCTGCCTAAGGAAATCAACAGTATTGGTGCTTTCCACAGACAAAAACTTAAAAAAGCAGTTGTTACAATTACAATTGCCGATGATTACGAAATCAGCGATATGTCCTGCTACAGAATCAGAAGGCTTGAAGAAGAGCTTTATAAGGATTTTCTTCCCGAAGCTTTTGACGGAAGCAACGCAGTTACATATCAGTGGCAGCAGACCCGTGAAGATAATCTGAAGGGTCACTTCAATTTTTATCTCAATATATCCCGCAATGCAATAAGCAAGGGCAGTATTGTACTATACCTGATAATTATTATTTTCCTTGATGTTGCAGGCGGTATGACATGGGATCTTATACAGTTTATCTATAAACTGATTTTCGATTAAAGGAGGAAGGATATGAAGCTTTTAGTACCGATATTACTTAACTGCGTTTTTGTTACGCTTTTCTATCTGCTTGACAAGAAAACAAGGTTCAAAGGAATGAATTATATCTCAAAGCAATTACTTATCGGCCTTGTTTTCGGTGGCTTGTCTGCCTTTGCTTCAAGCTATGGTGTTGAATTTTTAGGCACTGTGGCAAATGTGCGTGATGCCGCACCTCTTTGTGCAGGACTTATTTTCGGCGGTCCTGCGGGCATTATTTCAGGTGTGATCGGTGGTCTGTATCGTTTCTTCTCAGTTTATTGGGGAGCCGGTATGTATACAAGAATAGCCTGCACCCTTTCAACAATGCTTGTTGGTTTTATAGCGGCAGTTTTAAGGCGCTATATGTTTGATAATAAAAAGCCCACATGGAGCTACGGTGTGTTCATAACCGTTGTATGTGAGGTAATTCATATGATGATGATTTTCTTTACCAATATGGATGACTCAACATATGCCTTTGAGTTCGTCAAGGGTGCAACTCTTCCTATGGTTATCGGCAACTCAGCCACTGTGGGAATTTCACTTTTTGTTGTATCGCTTATGAATCACGAAACAAGGAAATCGGGTGAAGGGAACGAAAGAATTTCGCAGACCTTTCAGAGAAAGCTCCTCGTGCTTATTGTTATTGCCTGCGTGGTAACGAGCACATTTACCTATGTTCTTCAGAACGGAATGGCTGAAATTGAAACAAGAGAGGTTTTCACATCGGCAATGACCGATGTCATAACCGATGTAAGAGGAAAATCAAACGAAAATCTTCTGAATATAACAAATAATATACGCTCCGAATACGAGAAAGACAAATCTGTTTCTCTCTTATCTCTTGCAGAAAAATATAACGTTATTGAAATCAATATAGTTGCTTCTGATGGCTCAATTTCAGACTCTACCGAGGAAAGCAATATAGGTAATTTCAATATGAACAGCACTGAGCAGTCAAAGGAATTTATGGCGCTGACAGAGGATAAGAATGAATATGTACAGGTTTACAGTCCCAGAGGCGCAGACGGGATAATGAGAAAATATGCAGGTGTCAGCCTTAAGGACGGCGGCTTCGTTCAGGTAGGCTACGATGCAGACAGATTCCACGATATTCTTAACGATTTTGTTATTGATGTAACTAAAAACCGTCACGTGGGAAGCACAGGTTTTGTTGCTGTTTGTGACGAAAACTTAAACCTTGTAACTGAAACAGACAGAAACGGTAAGCATATTTCAACTATTGGTATTACTCCCGATGAAACAATGCTTCAGGGCAAAACCGCAACTCAGCTTTATAAAACAAACATAATTAATGAAGATACGGATTTCAGCGAAGAATATATTTATGTTTTCTCTTTTGTAGAGGGCTACTGCATAATTGCCGCAATGCCCTTTGCCGAGGCAATGCTTTTAAGAGACGCTTCTCTTTATACAAGTATCTTTACACTTGTTCTGATTTTTGCGGCTTTGTTTATCTTTATCTATTTCCTTATTAAAAAGGTAATCATCAATAATCTGCAGAAAATCAACGGAACACTTTCCGAAATTACGGGCGGTAACCTCAATGTAAAGGTTGATGTCCGTTCAAATGCAGAGTTCTCCTCACTTTCCGATGACATCAATTCAACCGTAGCAACCCTTAAAAGATATATCGGTGAGGCTGCAGCAAGAATTGACAAGGAGCTTGAATACGCAAAGCAAATTCAGCTTTCGGCTCTGCCGTCAAACTTCCCTGACACCGAGGACTACGGCATTTATGCGCAGATGATAGCCGCTAAAGAGGTCGGCGGAGACTTTTACGATTTTTATACATTTGACGGTAATACGGTGCTTTTCCTTGCCGCTGACGTATCAGGTAAGGGGATTCCCGCCGCAATGTTTATGATGACGGCAAAAACGATTATCAGAGAGCTTGCCGAAAGAGGCCTTCCCGTTGATGAAATATTCACCCTCGCAAACGAAAAGCTTTGTGAAAATAACGAGTCGGGTATGTTTGTAACGGCGTGGATGGGCAAGCTTGACATTTCAACAGGTGCTCTCAGTTTTGCCAATGCAGGACACAATCCGCCTGTCATTGTACACGCTGACGGTAAGTGCGAATACCTTAAGAGCCGTACAGGCTTTGTCCTTGCAGGTATGGAGGGTATGAAATACCGTGCAAATGAAATGACACTTAATAAGGGTGACAGAATTTTAATTTACACCGATGGTGTTACTGAGGCTACGGATGTGAATGAGGCTCTTTACGGAGAAGAAAGACTTCTCTCATACATTGATAAAAACAAAGACCTGAAGGCTGAAGCATTGCTTTCGGGGCTTAAAGAGGATATCGACCTTTTTGCAGGTGAAGCTCCTCAGTTTGATGATATTACAATGCTTGTTTTTGATTACAAAAAGAAAGAAGGTGCTGCTATGAAAGAAAAAGTCTTTTCTGCAACAAAGGACACTCTGCCTGAGGTTATGGCTTTTACAGAGGAATGTCTGGAAAGCTTCGGCTGTCCTATGAAAAGCTCCATGGCTATCTGCGTTGCCGTTGAGGAAATTTTCGTCAACATTGCAAGCTATGCCTACGGTGACGGTACGGGTAATGCTTCACTCTGCTTCGGCTTTGACGAAAAGGAAAGGCTTATGACTCTCACCGTCAGTGACGAGGGCGTACCCTTCAATCCTCTTGAAAGAACGGAGCCGGATATTACTCTTTCGGCAGCAGAAAGGGATATCGGAGGTCTTGGCATTTTCATTACAAAGAAAACTATGGACACGGTTTCCTACAAAAACGAAAACGGCAAAAACATTCTCACTATGACGAAAAAGATATAAAGGAGATTTTTTATGAACATCAACATTGAAAAAACAAACGGTGCCACTCTTATGGCGCTTGAAGGCAGACTCGACACAACAACAGCGCCTGAGCTTGAAAAGTCAATAAATGACGAGGGTGAAGCTCTTAAAAGCCTTGTTCTTGATTTCAAGGGCGTTGACTACATTTCGAGTGCAGGACTCCGAGTTCTTCTTACTGCACAGAAAAAGATGAATGTACAGGGACATATGGAGCTTGTAAATGTCGGCGAAGCAGTTATGGACATATTCGAAATGACAGGCTTTGCAGACATTCTGGAGATCAAGTGATGGATAAGGTAACGAAAGCGATTGAGTTTGCCGCAAAAGCCCACGACGGAATGATAAGAAAAAAGGATAAAACTCCCTACATTCTTCATCCTCTTGAAGCTGCTGTCATTGTCGGCTCAATGACCGAGGACAGAGATGTTATTTGTGCAGCGGTGCTTCACGATGTGGTTGAGGATACAGATATCACTATTGAGGAAATTGAAGAAGCCTTCGGCAGCCGTGTAAGAGCTTTGGTTGAATCTGAAACCGAGGATAAACGAGCCGATCTGCCTCCCGAAAGTACATGGAGGATAAGAAAAGAGGAATCTCTCGAGGAGCTTGCTTCCTGTGGCGACAGAGATGTGCTGATTCTCTGGCTTGGTGACAAGCTTTCCAATATGAGGTCATTTTACCGTATCTGGAAAACCGAGGGTGACAGCATGTGGCAGTCCTTTAATCAGAAGGATGTCTCACAGCAGGAATGGTACTACACACGCATTGCAGAGCTTACCTCTCCGCTTCAGGAGATTACGGCGTGGCAGGAATATAACGAGCTTGTGAAAATTATATTCGGAAAGGATAACTGAAATGAGTAAGATTGAATTCAGAACAGATAAGGATATTTTATACATAATTCTTGACGGCAGAATAGATGCTTCTAATGCGGCAGACGTTGAAGCAGAGATTAACGAGATAAGAAAAGTAAATTCCGGTATGCATACCGTACTTGATGCGGATACACTTGAATATATTTCAAGTGCAGGTCTTCGCATAATGCTTCGCTTAAGAAAAGAAGAACCCGGGCTTGCAATAATCAATGTTTCGCCTGAGGTTTACGGTGTTTTTGAAATGACAGGCTTTACAGAAATGATGACCATTGAAAAAACATACCGAAGAATAGATATTTCAGACTGTGAGTTTATTGCAAAGGGTGCAAACGGTGCGGTGTACCGTTATGACGATGAAACAATTGTAAAGCAGTACTTTAACAGAGATGCTCTTCCCGAGATTATGCAGGAGCGTGAAAATTCAAGAAGAGCCTTTGTTCTCGGTGTCAACACAGCAATTCCTTACGGTATTGTGCGTATCGGTGACGGCTATGGAAGCCTTACAGAGCTTCTTAATGCAACCTCGGTAACAAAGCTTATAAGAGCAAATACCGAAGATTTATCACAGAGTGTTGCTTATTATGTTGATGCAATCAAAGAGGTACATGCAATAGAAACCCAGGAGGGTGATCTTCCCGATTTCAAAAAATGGGTGCTTGAATGGGTGGATTTCCTTAAGGACTATCTTGACGAAGCACACGCAGAAAAAATGCGTACTCTTATTGAAGGTATCCCTGACAGTAACTTTATAATCCACGGTGACTATCATACAAACAATGTTATGGTGCAGAACAGTGAGCCCATTCTTATTGATATGGATACCCTTGCTGTGGGTCATCCCGTTCTTGAGTTCGGTTCAATGTTCAATGCCTTTGTAGGCTTCGGTGAGACTGACAAGGAAGGTTCAGAAAGCTTCTTCGGCTTTGATTATGAAACAGCCAAGCGCTTCTGGCGTCTTTCTGTTGCAAGATATCTCGGTACGGATGATGAAAATGCTATTATTGATGCTGAAAATAAGGCAAAGGTTATCGGTTATATGCGACTTCTCCGCCGCTGCCTCAGAAGAGATGCTGACGAAGTGACCGTAAATCATTACAGAAAAAATCTTACAGAAGCTATCGATAAAGTAGATACGTTAGTATTCTGATATGGATAATATTCTTTACATAAATGCTTGTTGCAGAGAAAACTCACGTACGGATGAGCTGGCACAGCACCTGATTTCGAAGCTTAACGGTAATATGCATCAGTTAAAGCTGTATGAAGAAAATATAAAACCTTTAGATGCAAGGCTTTTAGGGGAGAGAGACGGTCTTTTAAAGGACGGCAGGACAGATGATGAAAGGCTTTCCTTTGCAAGGCAGTTTGCTTCTGCGGATGTGATTGTAATTGCCGCACCCTATTGGGATCTTATGTTCCCGTCGGTGCTTAAGGTATATTTAGAAAATATTTGTGTTTGCGGAGTTACCTTCCATTATTCTGAAAAGGGTGTACCTGTAAGCCTTTGCAAGGCCCATAAGCTTTGCTAT
Organism: Acutalibacteraceae bacterium; assembly: GCA_045649935.1. Classification (GTDB taxonomy): domain Bacteria; phylum Bacillota; class Clostridia; order Oscillospirales; family Acutalibacteraceae; genus UBA6857. The sequence continues at coordinate 16,959 of JAZRQQ010000011.1, forward strand.
GTTACAACTGCCGGAGGCTTCATCGGTGAAAACAATTTCGGCTTTGACTATGTTAAAGCTCTTGCAAAGGGATTTTTCGGTATCACTGATGTCAGCTTTTTCTCCGCAGAGGGACTCGATATTTACGGTGCAGATGTTACCGCAATTATGCAAAAGGCAAAGGATAATATTAAATAAAAAAATTTAATTTTCATTCTCTTACACAGCTATTTGTAAGAGTCGGTGAGTATAATGTTAATGTGAATAATATTTTTACTTTAAAGGAGGTAAAAAAATATGAATTTCTTTCAGAAAATAATCAGTGCCTTTCTTGCATTTCTTGCTATGATAGGGTTTATTGCTAAAGGCACCGAGCCTGAAATCACAGAGGGCAAGTTCGACTTCGTTCTCACTTACGAGGTTGACGGTAAAATCAAAACTATTGAGGGTACTTATGTATGTCAGTTTGAAGGGGTAGAATATTATCTCGACGGCTATAGCCGTAATTGGAACGGTTACATAGAAGGTCACGAAGACAGCGACAGATATGCTCTCAAGACTACGGAAGATGGCATAATCAAGGTTAATCTTGACCTTTCACCCGAGTTCTTTATGTCTGACCCGCATTACAAGGCTAATGATAACACAGACTTTCCTAAGCCCACACCCTATCTTTATGTAGTGGCTGAGGAGTCAGAGAACGAATATATGGGTAATTATTACGAGGGCGACGATGTGAAAATCATTTCTTTCGTATATGACGAGCCTATAGCAAACGAATATAAGTAAAGGAGAAATACTTATATAAAAAATCTTCTCAATCATTCTTGCAATCTTAATGATTGTGACAAGTGTGCCCTTTGCCTTTGCAGCGAATAGCTATGCAATCACACATCAGCCTGCCGTTGATGAGTTTTACGTTGAAACCAACGATGCAAAGGATACTGTAGTTGACGAGGGCTCAAAGCTTGTTGATACACCCGACGAGCCCGGCACACCTGACACACCTGATGAGCCTGCTGACGAAGCTTGCGGTCATATGTGCCACAAGACAGGCTTTATGGGTATGTTATGGAAGATAATCCGTACCTTCCTTAAGCTGTTCAGAATGAGTCCCGTATGTGATTGCGGTGCAGCACACTATTAATTAAATATTATCGCCGTGGAGAAATCTGCGGCGATTTTTTTGTGAAATACAGATGTTATTCTTCCTGATGTATTTGTAACGGCAACCTTAGTACTTCTCAGTTTTTATAAAACCGGTAAGAGAAAAAATAAGAAAGATGATAAGGATACAGTATTTTATATATTGCCGACTTGTAAAAATATTGACAAAATTAACCTGAGAATAATATGTTTTTAAATATACAATTGATTTTTTGATTGAAAAGCATTATTATAAAGATAATAAAAATATTTTCGGGTGATAATATGGGGAAAATCAAAGCTTTATTGAACACAGTCAGATCTAATTGGAAAACCCCTGCTGAGGGCAATTATGTACCTTATAAGGAAATTGTATCATATTCACTCGGCGGTACGGGTGTATATTTCATAACTGCCATTGTGGGAATGATAGGTCTTAGTGCAGGCAGTATGATTGTCGGTGCGTCTATAGGTATTGCTGCTATGGATCTGCAGTCAATGAACGTTATTTCAACACTTATTATGCTGCTTATTGCACCGACCCGTGCAATGCTTTTTGTTTTTATGGCGGTTGTCTCTTGTTCTGTAATTTTAAAACAAGACTTTACGATTTATTGAGGGGCATAGTCTGTGAAAATAAAACAACCGAAACTCTTATGCTTAAAGAGCTTCGGTTGTTCTGATAAACAAATTTTTACATTAATCCTAATCGGAACTTAATGCTTGCAATTTTTCTTTTTATTTTTAATGAACGCTGTGTTTTTGATGAAGTATCTTCTTTGAAATCAAGATTTTCATTGTTGATTTCATTGATTGTCCCGTCGTCTGATACACTGAAAATTGTGTATTTCAGATGTGCCGCCTCGTCTTCATAGAATACTGCAAAATTTCCGTCAGAAAGCTCTGTAAGACAGGAATAACCGTAAAATCCCTGCGTTAAATGATATTTGCTGATCCAGTTAATCAGACCGTTATCTTCTGTAACACCAACGCGGAGCACACCGTCTGCTCTTGCTTTAAGGTTGCCACCGGCGGAGCAGAGAATTACTTGCTTTCCGTCAATTTTCTTTGATGTTTCCATAAGTGAAACCATACAGTTTTTTGTGCCTTCAAGTTGTTTGTCAGCACGGAATTCCGTCCATGTTTCACCACCGTCCACGCTATCGGAATATGCTATATAGTTGCTCAGATTTCGTGCGTACATTCGGAGAGCCTTGTAATTTTTGCCTTCAATTTTTACAAGCTGAGCTTCACTTGTTTTCTGAAGTCCCTTTTTTATTCTGATTTTTTTGCTTCTGTGCCAGGTAGCACCGTTATCGTCAGAATAAACGGCACTTGCATTTTCAAAGATAGGATCTTTAAAAAGGCCGTTATTATCATATACACAGAAAATGATACGCTCTTTTCCGTTGTGGTTTATAACTACGCCGCGCCCGGGCCCAACTCCTAAAAAAGACTCTTTTTCATTTTTTACAGACTCCGAGACAATCTGTGGATGACTCCAGGTTTTGCCGTTATCGTCACTGTATCTTAACCACAAATAAGTAGTTTTATAGCATTTTAATTCTGATGCACTGTAAAAAATATTCTGTTGAACTTTTATATTTGCAGAGCCTTTCTGCTCTGTAAAAAGAGGCTCATTATTTTTATAAATACGAAACTCACGGTCAAGGGAATATTCTGTAATTTTGTTGTCTTTTCTTGTGAAAACGGGAGCAAAATCACCGTCAAAATTACCAACATAAAATCCGAAGGTATTCAGCTTGTCACCGTTATTACCTATTGTGAGAAGAAGATGCTTTTTGCCGTCAATTTCGCAATAACCTGTGCCGGTTTTTGCCTGAAGATAACCGCATTCTGACGGTTGAGCATCGGCAAGCATAAAAATCCGTCCGGTGCCTGATTGCACAATAACAGAGTCAATAAATGATGCACTGTCAGTTGATGTAACAGTATCTGCGTAGTCATCAAAATGATTTACCATTATATAATCCCAGTCAGTATAACCGTCTTTTGAAACTGCAACAGCTATGTCAATATTATTAGGGGAGTCAGAGCCGTGAGCGTAGCGGATGTCGGCGCCTGCCATAACACTACCGTCGTTAAGTGTATAGAGAGCGGGAATACGGTTGCGTTCAGAGTGAAATTCTTTGTTATCAAAAATTTGCTGATAAATGATTTTTGAATTCATCTTGTTTCTCCTCGCTTAAATAAGAAATGCTCTTATATTTTTATATGCAATCATTATATCATAAAAATATAAAATCACAACAGTTTGTATTAAAATATCGTATTTAATGTCTGCAAATCTGGCTGACATATTAAATGAGTCTATCTTATATTTTTTCTCTGTTGCAAAAAATACAAAAAATGGTATAATTGATAAAAAAGAGAGGAAATTTACAATGAAAAGAATTTGTGGGTTGATGTCAGCTATTTTTATTCTGTTTAATCTTTGTGCCTGCGGTAATCCTGATATCGGTGAAGAAGTTGGCGTTATAACTCAGGAGGAGCTTGCACAATATTCTGAATATATCGAGCTGACGACAGAAAACTGGAGCGAATACTTTGAAATAAAAAGAACCGAAAGCATAATTACGGATGCATTCGGTGAAGAAACAGGAAAAAGCATAGATGACTATATTGTTCTGAAGGACGGCTGCTATATTTCTGAAGATAATGCTATCAGATTAACTTATGATTCTGATATGGATGAGACAATAAGCAAAAGGACAACAGATATTGTTTTTAATAAAAGTGATAGCAGATTCCGGACTTTATATTGTTATTCGGGTAACGTAACCTGTGAAAAAATCAAGGGCACAATACTCAGATTGTCAATCCCTGAAGGAAAATGGGCTGTCGATGACGAAGGTAGAAAATATATAAAAATAAACGGATACAACCGATATGTGTATTATAATTCTTATACTGTAATTTATGACCTGTTTGTCACTGAATAATCGGGATGAGGGTTCAGTGTACGGAGAATGTGATTCTGTGTTTGGATTTTCACTTTACTGACTGTAACAAGGAAGGTTACTGCTGACGGACAATCTGCTTTATATCATCAAACACAAAAAAGGCAAGGATTTTCTCCTTGCCTTTTATTCATATTACACTGTATTAAAGCTTATTTACGTCTGCGTCGGTAATGATATGATAACCTGCATCCTCAAGAGCTTTTTCAGCTGCGCTATTATCCTCAACTCTTATTACAACATAGGCATGCTTTTCGGTACGTGACATAAAAGCGTACAGATAATCCATATTGATTTCCTTTTCATTGAGAACGCTGAGTGCACCGGAAAGCTTACCGGGAGCGTCACCGATTTTTACGCCGACAACGTCATTGACCTTGATGAGATATCCTTCGTCAGAAAGAACCTTTTCTGCTGTTGCGGTGTCATCAACGATAAGACGGAGCATACCGAAATCCTGAGTTTCAGCAATAGAGAGAGCTCTCATATTGATGTTGTTGTCGGAGAGTGTTTTGGTTATAGAAACCAATGAACCCTGCTTGTTTTCTACAAATACTGTCAACTGTTTAATAGCCATAACGAATCCTCCTTAATTTATATAAGCTTTCTCTTGTCAATAACTCGTACTGCCTTGCCTTCACTTCTGGTAATGCTCTTAGGAGCAACAAGGTGAACAGAAGGATTGATTCCGAGCATAATCTTCATTGCGTTTGCAAGAGACTTTTCCATAGCCATAATATCTGCAACCTTGTCTGTGAACTTTTCGGCAGTCATTTCAACGTTTACTTCGAAAGTGTCGTTGTTGTTTACACGGTCAACAACAATCTGATAGTTGGGCTCGTAGCCTTCCTTAAGAAGAACGGTTTCAATCTGGCTGGGGAATACGTTTACACCGCGGATAATGAGCATATCGTCTGTTCTGCCCATGGGCTTTGCCATTTTGATAAGTGTACGTCCGCAGGAACACTTTTTACGGGAGAGCACGCAGATATCACGGGTACGGTAACGGAGAAGGGGGAATGCTTCCTTGTCAAGTGATGTGAATACAAGCTCACCCTTGCTACCTTCGGGAAGAACCTCACCTGTATCGGGGTCGATAATTTCTGCATAGAAATGGTCTTCGTTGACGTGCATGCCTGTCTGCTCGGAGCATTCAAAAGCTACGCCCGGGCCGGTCGTTTCTGTAAGACCGTAAATATCGTAAGCCTTGATACCGAGTGTTGCTTCGATACCCTTACGCATTTCTTCTGTCCAGGGCTCTGCACCGAAAATACCCGCCTTGAGAGGAATATCCTCAGGCTTGAAACCCTGCTCTTTAAGTGATTCACCGATATATGCTGCGTAGGAGGGGGTACAGCAGAGAATGGTTGCATTCATATCGGTCATAAACTGAATCTGTCTTTCTGTATTACCTGAGGACATAGGAAGAGTCAGACAGCCGACCTTGTGTGAGCCGCCGTTCAGACCGAAGCCGCCTGTGAAAAGTCCGTAGCCGTATGCAACCTGACATACGTCCTTCTTTGTACCGCCAACAGCAACGATTGCACGGGCGCAGCAGTCTTCCCATAAATCAACGTCATTCTGTGTATAGAAAGCAACAACACGGCGTCCTGTTGTGCCTGATGTGGAGTGGATGCGTACGCAGTCTTCAAGAGGCTTTGCAAGAAGACCGTAAGGATAAGCATCACGAAGGTCTGCTTTTGTAAGGAAGGGAAGCTTATGTAAATCATCGATTCCCTTGATATCTTCAGGCTTTACGCCTTTTTCATCCATAAGATTGCGGTAGTAGGGTACGTTTTCGTAAACGTGCTTTACCTGCCTGACAAGCTTTTCAGACTGAAGCTTTTTCATTTCGTCAAGAGGCATTGTTTCAATTTCTTTCTGGTAGTAGTTCTGTGCCATTGTGAACACCCTTTCTTTTTTTGATTGTGATTGTTTTCGGAGTGTGAAAGGGAAACAAAAAAGCCCTCCGCATTCCGTTTGAGAATACAGAGGACGAGAAATTTACTATCCCGTGGTACCACCTCAGTTCGTCACTATTTCGCAATAGCGACCTTATCAGGTACAATCATACCTTAGTTCTGTGACGGGAACTCCCGTTGCATCCTACTGAAGATTTCTCTTGTTCAGCGCACTGCTAACAGAATGAATTCGTGAAGGACATCCTCTTTGCCTCGCACCAACCGGCAACTCTCTCCTGATTCTTTCCAACCTACTGGTTTCTGCTCACCGCATTTAACTGTAAACAACTACCTATCGGCCCGCTGTTTATGTTTGGATTATATTCCTTTGAATTTTAAAAGTCAAGGGATTTTAATAAAAAACGGAAAAATATTCAGATATTCTGTACAGACTGCATTTGTATGAATGAACCTGAGTGAGAAAATCTGTTCAGATAAAAAGCTCTGTAACAAGTGCAGAGAAAGCTGCAGCAAGGGCTACAAGAATAAGAGGCTTGTCAAAAAGTGCAACAATAACGGCTACAACTGTACCCGCTATTGCGCTTTTCAGATTTCCCGTTGAATAGAAAATAGCGGGAATAGTCATAGCACTGAGTACGGCATAGGGGAGATAATAAAGGATACTTTTAATGAAACGGGATTTTATCTGTTTTCTGAAAAGCGTAAATGGGATCATTCTTATAAGATAAGTTACCACAGCCATTACGGCAATATAAATTATTATGCTCATTGGCTCTCCTCCTCATCTACGGGAAACAGTGCCGCACAGATAACTGAAGCAGCAACAGCGCTTATGATTATTGAAAAGCCGCCGCTTATAAAGGGAAGAAAATATTTTATAAGCATACTTGAAGCTGCGGAGATAATTACTACGACCAGAATCGGTCTGCTTTTCTTTGCTGCAGGAACGAATATGGCAATAAACATACCGTAAAGTAGAATTCCCATAACATCAGCAATAACGTCAGGCAAAAGACCGTTGACAAGCGCACCTGCAAGGGTACCGCCCGTCCAGCCTACAAAGGGTATTACAATAAGTCCTGCCATATATGAGGCGGAAATTTTACCCTTCTGTGAAATTGCCACTGCATAAATTTCATCGGTAATACCGAAGGCAAGAAGAAGCCTTTTCGGTGTAGTGAAGCTTTTGTCAAGCTTCTGTGTGAGAGAAAATCCCATTAAAGAGTATCTGAGATTTATTACAAGCTGAGTCAGAGCTATTTCAGCAAGAGTGCCGCAGGCGGCTATAATTTCTACACCCGCCACCTGACCTGCAGAGGTAAGGTTGGTTGCGGAGATAAGCCAGGCAAAAAAAGCGGAAATCTTTAAATTCACAGCAAGAATACCGAAGCCGAAGGATACAGAGAAATACCCTAAGCCGATAGGTAAACCGTCTGAAAGACCTTTTCTGAAAGCCTTGCTCATAATTTTAACCTCCTTTTTTGTGCCGGATAGCCTTTTTCATTACTTCGTTTTAATTGATTTTATCTTTGACCATTCGGAAAAATAATTTGTTTTTCCTACAGCTTTGTAAGTTCTTACTCTTACGTAATATGTTTCTTTTGCACTGAGCTTTTTGATTGTGCATTTAGTTGTTTTGTAATCTGAAAGTTTTTTTGTTTTTGCTTTTTTGAATTTCTTTGATGTGGAGTACTGAATTTCATATCCCGTAACCTGAGGATATTCTTTTTCTATTGCTACTGTAATCTGCTTTTTACCTGCAGTAAGCTTTTTTACAGATGTTTTTGCAGGCTTGATTGTAAAGGACAGCTTCTTGCTTCCGCTGTAGTTGCCCTTCATTTTTACGGTTACTTTATAAGTGCCTACATCTTTTCTGCTCTTTGGGTAAGTGACGGTGTAGTCAGTTTTATTCTTAAGCTCTTTTCCGTCGATACCTTTGACAATTACAGAAGGCTTTTTTGCCTTGCCGTTATAGGTGTAAGCCTTATCTGAAAGCTTGATTTTACATTTTGAAACATCAGCAGCCTTTATTTTAAAGCTTTTGGTAATTGTACCGGCGTAGTTGCCTGATCCTTCTATTATAAGGGTTGCTGTGCCTGCCTTTGTGTTGTTTTTATAAGAAAGGGTGTAGTCGGTGCCTTTCTTGAGTGTCTTGCCGTTCAGAACAACCTTGACGGACTGCTTGATTTTTTTGCCGGTATAGGTTTTTGTCTTGATACCGGTAACCTTTGCTGATTCTATAGACGGTGATATACGGAATTTTTTAGTAAGTGTTCCGAAATATGCTCCTGTGCCCGTAACCGTTACCTTTGCAGTGCCGGCTTTGGTGTTGTTTGTATAGGATACGGTATAGTCCTTATCTTTTTTCAGAGTTTTGCCGTCTGCAGTGACTTTTACAGAAGGCTTTACGGCCTTTCCGGTGTATTTCTGAGGCTTGATATCTGCTATCTTACCGTTATCATAGGCTGTCAGCGAAGTGAAGGTTTTAGTGTAACTGTTGGAGTTTCCGCTGTTACTGTAGAAGGCATATGTTATTAATTTTGTTTCAGTCGTGCCGTTGTTGGTATAGTCATACATATGATAGGATTTCCAGGCGGAATAATCTTTATCTGCAGAAAGAGTTTTTGATGCCGTTTTCAGTACGGGAGTAAATATTTCTTCACCTTTGGATTTTTTATATTTAAGCTGGAAGGTGACCTTTTCGGTTTTTAAAACACGCTTACAATTCCGGCAGTAAGTAATCCAGTTGCCCTTCTCGTCAAAATCGCAAACGGCATTTTCACTTGTCGGTCCGTGGGCGGTTTTATTACTTACACTCTTACAGTTGGTGCATTCCTCCCAGTGGTGTGTGTCATTGTTCTTTGCAGTGAACTTATGTCCGTTGTTGACCGTGACTGATGAGGTTGAACCGGTCTTTTCGGTGTTAATTGAATAGAAGGTAATATCGTTGCCGTTGTAGGAGTACCACTGTATTTTTTTATCGATAACAACGGGCTCACAGTCGGAAACCTTACCCTTCATTGTCTGTGTCTTGCCCTGTTGTTCACCCTTGCCGTTGAGTCGGATATAATGAACCTCATCATCTGCCTCACCCCAGAGAAGCATAAAGTAATCATCGGAAACCTTGACAAGGTGGGGAGAAGATATAGCGTTTTCGTAGGTTTCATAAGCGGTCAGATATGTATTTTTAACCTCACCGCTTTCACGGGATACGGTGGATACAAAAATGTTGTGCGGACTGTTATAGTTGACGCAGTAGCGGCCTCTTGAGCTGCCTGCCACTATATAAGTGGTGGGGGAGATTTCAAAGCCGCCCACATCTATACCGGTATAATTATCTCCGATTTCACCGGGGATATCGATTAAATTACCTGCTCTGGCTATATAAGGACCGTATGACAGAAATGCGTCTGTACCGTATTCCGCCAGGCACACTGCACGGGGGTAAGCATCTCCCAGATCTACAGCAACAAAACGGTCATCATAACGGATAAACTGATTGAAGGAATGGCTGACATAACCGTTGTCGTGAATATTTGACACACCGTGTACGGAATAGGTGACTGTCATAGTATCCGTATTAACGGAGAAGGTGAGGTTTGCCTGATGATTAAGTCCGTCGTGATATTTATACATCTGATGGCAGGTGCGGATTACGAGTGTATTTCCTGAGTGAGCAAAACGTGCAGTTCCTGCTATGAAAGGTATTGTAGTGTTGCAATCATAGAGTCCGACCGAGCCTTGCCTTTTCCAGTTCTTATCATATTTGGTAACACGGAATACTTCAACTTCAGGGTCTTCGTCGGGATTGTCCTGGCCGCTTAAAATATAATAATTGTCTTCAGTTTCATAGAAACCGCCGAAAATAGGGAGCTCTTCTTTCAGATTTACGGTCTTTGTCAGCTTGTAATCCTTTGTGTAATAGAAAACTTTAATTGCACCGTTTGAATAGGTAACGGTCATCAGGTTGCCTGAAGCTGTTGATGTTAAGTGAGAACGGATTGTTGTGGTGTTTTGAGTATAGTAAAACTGACCTTCAAAAATATTGGTTCCCGTTAAGTCGGTACAGTATTTCGTTTCTGCTGAAGCCACAAGAGTAAATGTGCAAAGCAGCATTATCACAAATAAAAAGACTGATGATAAGCGTTTCATAATTAAAACCTCCGCTGAACATACTTTGAGTAATTGTAGCACGAAATAACGGCTTTTTCAAGGCTTGTGAACAGAGACTTTTCACTCTTTACAAAAGCTTACCGATAATGTAAAATAGAAGAAACGTAAGGAAAGGGAGGGGATATTATGCTGCTTATTATTTCTCAGATTATAGGTCTCGGAGCAGTAGGGCTTTACCTTCTGAGCTTTCAGCTGAAAAAACGCAGACAGATTGTGTGGGTTACCTGTCTTTCTAATGGCTTATATGTTCTGCAGTATATTCTTTTAGGTGCTTTTTCGGGTGCAATTATGGATTTTCTTTCTACTCTGTCCTCGTTCTTTGCAGGTAAGAAGGCTGCGCCGTGGTTTATACGTTATAATAAGCTTATTGCTGTATTAAGCTTTGCTATGATTACTGCAGCAGGTATTACTCTGTCAGTGGTGAGAAAGGATCCCGTTGAGCTTATACCGGTTGCAGGTGCTCTTCTTCAGACGGTCGGTCTGTGGTTTGAGGATGAACAGACTATCCGTAAATTCGGTCTTGCAAGTGCTCCGTTCTGGCTGGTGTATAATTTTATTTCTCAGGCATACGGTGCTGCTCTCGGCTCAGTTCTTGCAATCTGTTCGAGTCTGATTGCTATACTGAGATACAGAAAAAAGAGGCGTGAACAAGGTGGATTTTAAGCGTGAGCTTTGTGTACACGGAATATAAAAATAAAGAACGGATTACTTTACGCAATCCGTTCTTTTCTTAAATTATAATCAGATTTTTTTACCGCCGAGGGATTTGATAAGCTCATTCATTGATCTGTGATCTACCCAGATGACAACTTCAAATATTGCCAGAGCAGTAAGGATATGCCAGATTGAATGGCCGTGGATGTTACCGAGAATAAATGTGTTGATTTCGTTATCGCCCCAGATTGAGGTTATAATGAATGCAACAAGGAATGTAAGAATGATGATTATAAAGAGAATCTTTTCTGTTGAGGTCATCTTCTTGAAGTTAGCAACAAGGAGATAGATAATCGGAAGAGCGGTTAAGAAGCAACCGAATTCTGCAAGGGAAAGACCACCGGTTTTTCCGTCCATGGGAGCTCCGCCGCCACCGATATAGAGTGGTCTGTCGTGAAGAACAAATACCTCATAGGTGAGAACGGCAATAACAATGAGCATTACCGCAGTAACACCGATAAGGAAAATATTCCTTTTCTTCCGTTCACTTGCGCTCTGATAAAATTCAAAAGCGAAGCAGCATACGCCTGACCACGCAACAAGCTCTGTAAATGACATATCTATGTAACTTGCAAGAAGCTTGGTTGTGAGAACACCCGGCTGGAACTCACCGTAGTTAGCAGTGTGCATACCGACAGATGTTACAGACATAATCATATAAAGTAAAATGAAAACGTACCAATACCATTTCTTGTTCTTTTTTACTAAGAGAATGGCAATGGCAATGAATGCTGCCAGAGTGTATACCCAGTTGGTCTGCACGGCTGCGTACTGAGCACAATACTCGGCAAGGGTTGTGCCGCCTTCAAGAACTATGTCTTTAAAGGACGGCCAGTCAATGAAATTTAATTCCATATTTATTCCTCCTTTTAAACACATAATATCATTTTTTTCGATGTTATTCAATAAAAAAGAGGAGTTTTTTTCGTTTTATATGAAGTTTTTGTTAAAAAAATAACGCTGCGGTGAAAAAACAGCGCAGCGTTCAGCTTCAGATTATTTTACTTCGGTTATTTCTCCCGGTCTGTCAACAGAGAGTCTGTATTTCTTTGAGTAGTCCATTCCCGCACAGAGAAGCATTGATTTTTCACTGCAGTTGTAAACGGCACTCCAGAGTGTAATAACCATATGCTTGAGCTGAGGGTGACGGTAGTGAAGGACACTCTTTGAAAGAAGATCCATAGCCTCGTCTTCGGTGACAATTCCTTCCTTGCTTCTGAGGGTTGTTTCAATACGCTCGTAACGGTCATAGCCTCGTCCGTCGTGATTGTCTCCGCCTTCTGTAAGGAAATAGTTGGTTACGATAAGGTTTTTCTTATCCTTTTCCTGACGGATTACCACCATTTTGTTGTCAACATATTCGATTATTGCACTGGCGCCGGTTGCGTCAGCGAGCTGATAGTGATAATTTATTCCGAGTAAGTCCTGCATATCATAGGATGCAAAAAGCTCAATTCCTTCATCAACAGTTGCACATTTATCAAGAGCTGCACGGATTGCAACGGTAGTTATAATGGGAGTTTTACCGGTGCTTTGCTTTGTTGCCTTTGATTTGATTTCAAGAACGGCGCAGGAAAAGCCTTTTTCGTTGATGCCGTCCATTGACGTATAAGGGGCACCCATTGCACGGAGCTTTTTCTTTGATTTTGAAAGGGGCATATATTTTGTGCCGTGGATGAAGAAGGTTGTATCGACAACGGACATGCTTCTGTAGCCGTTTTCGGGTGATGTCCAGCAAACAAGACAGGGAGCTGCTTTATAGTCAAAGTTTCTTCCTAAGATAAAATCTCCTTCAGGTGTTGCTGCGTTGAAGGTTGAGCAGGCAAAGCCGTCGTGGTCAGGGTCAGGTCTGAGTCCCGTCATACGTACCTCGCTCTGAAGATGCTTTACAGCGTCCATAATTCCGCGGCAGCCTTTTTCTAAAAGAGAGTCAAGTCCGTAGGAGCTTTTGTAAACCATTGTCCAGATATTACTGTCTATCTGCTTTATACTGCTGAGAGTTTCGTCTCTTTTCTGGATTGCAATTTTATTTGAATCTTTCATTTTATTACTTCCTTAAATATGTTTTATTTCTGGATCAGTCAACATTCTTGCCGATTTTTTCAGCAAATCTCTTAAGCTTGTTCTTTTCGAGTGCAAGGTAAACCTTCTTGACGGGAGGGATAACAGCAAAAAGAACGCCTGAAAGGGTGAAGAGGAAGCTTGGATTAACGCTTTTCTTGCCTTTTTCGATTCCTGATACCATTTTCTTTGCAACTACGGCAGGGCTCTGAACGGGGAAGGGTCGCTCAAAGGTTTCCTTGTTGGCTGCAGCAAAGAAGTTTGTGTCTGTAGCAATAGGATAGAGACAGGTAAGCTTTACATTCTTCGGCAATTCAAATCTGATTCCCTGCTGAAAGCCTTCCATTGCAAACTTTGATGCTGAATATGTAGTAAAGCCGGGCATCGCCATTTTTCCGATAGCGGAAACAGTGATTGCAAAATGACCGTCTCTGCCGTTCAGGTGTTTAAGATATTTCTGATAGGAATAAATAGGTGAATATACATTTGTGCGGAACATTCTGTCTGTTCTGTCCCAGTCAACATAGTCGAAAATCTCATAGTAGGGGTAGCCGGCGTTTGCGTAGAAAATATCGATGCTTCCGAGAGCTTCCTCTGCTTTTTCAAAGATTAAATCAACGTTTTCTTTTGAGGAAACGTCACACTGAAAGGGTATAACGTTGTCAGCCACGGTGTGCATTTTGTTCATATTGATATCAACTGCAAAAATTTTGTTGGATTTTTCCGAGGCGAGAAGCTTAAGCACCTCAAAGCCGATACCACTGTCAGCACCGGTGAGAACGATGTTTTTATTTGTAATCATAATGCCTTCTCCTTCAATAGATGATATTTATAGTATAATTCACTGACAAATTAAAGTCAATACTATTGCCTTTTCCAATCTGTAATGATAGAATAACTTTATGAAATATAAAATGCAGGAGGGTGTGCTCTATGGAGTATAATAAACTTTTTTCTCCTATAAAAATAGGCAGTGTTGAAATAAAAAACAGAATCTGTATGGCTCCTATGCTTATGGATTTCGGTCAGTTTGACGGAAGAACAACAGAACAGCTTATGAACTATTACGAGGAAAGAGCAAAGGGCGGTACAGGTCTTATTGTTACCGAAATTACGAGAGTCAATGACAGAACGGGCGCTGCTGCTTTTGCTCAGCTTGGTATGAGCCACGATTATCAGATTGAGGGAATGAAGGAATTCGCCTCACGTATTCATTCTCACGGCTCAAAGCTTTTTGTTCAGCTCCATCATCCCGGAAGACAGAATATGGGACTTCTTATAGACACTCTGCCTATGAGTATTGCCTGTGATAAGCTTATGCCATTTTTCAAGGATGTTCTTTACAAGGTGGTTCCTGCCGGTAAAATCCTTATGGAAAAGCACCTTGTTCCCCGTGTTGTTGCTCCTTCAAAGTGTGAAAACAGCTGTTTTTCTGACGGTAATAACAGAGCGCTCAGAAAGAGTGAAATCAAAGGTCTTATAAACGATTTCATTGAGGCTGCCGTAAGAGTGCAGAAGGCTGGCTGTGACGGTGTTCAGCTTCATGCATCACACGGATATCTTCTTCAGCAGTTCTTATCTCCCAATACCAACAAGCGTACCGACGAATACGGCGGCTCACTTGAAAACAGAATGAGATTCATTCTTGAAATTATTGCGGGAATAAAAGAAAAATGCGGTAAGGACTTTCCGATTATCGTCCGTCTTACTGTTGATGAGTGTTATTCAATGATAGGTAAGAAGGGTAAGGGCTATGACCTTGCTGAGGGCGTAAAGATGGCGCAGATTCTCGAAAAAGCAGGCGTTGATGCCATTGACGTTTCATCTGCATCCTATGATGCCTTCAACTACTGGCTTGAGCCTACATCCTTTGAATGCGGATGGAGAAAGTATATGGCAAAGGCAGTTAAGGAGGCTGTAAGCATTCCCGTAATTGCCGCAAACCTTATAAGAAGCCCCGAACAGGCTGAGGCACAGCTTGAGGAGGGTGTTCAGGATATGATTTCCTTAGGCAGACCGCATATTGCAGATCCTCATTGGGCAAGAAAGGCTGAAAGCGGAAATGCCGAAGATATAAAGAGATGTATATGCTGTCTCTACTGTATAGAGAGTATGCAGAACAATGCATATACGGGTGACCACGGCTATTGTGCAGTAAATCCCTTTGTAGGCTCCGAAAATTATGAGCTTAAGAAGGACGGCAACGGCAGAAAGATTCTTGTAATCGGCTCCGGCCCTGCAGGTCTTACTGCAGCAGAGCTTCTTGCAAAACGAGGCTTCAGTGTAACTGTCGCTGAAAAGAACGAAAAACTCGGCGGTCAGGTTGACCTTGCTGTAAAGCCTCCTCACAAGGATAAGCTTTACTGGTGCATTGAAGATTTACATACAAGCTGCCGTAAGCTCGGAGTTGAAATTCTCACCGGTACAGAGGCAGATAAGGAATTTGTGGAAAAATATGAGCCTTACGCAGTAATCTGTGCTACGGGAGGCAGTGCAATAAAGCCGCGTTCCATTGAGGGCGTTGACAGAGAAAACGTTTACACCACTACTGAAATTCTTCAGGGAAGTGTTGTTCTCGAAAATAAAAAGGTTGCACTTATCGGCAGCGGTATGACCGGTCTTGAAACAGCCGAGCTTCTTACAGCTACGGGTAATCAGGTAAGTGTTGTTGAAATGGCAGATGAAATTGCAAAGGGTGTCTGGATGCAGCACGTAAACGATATTATGCCCCGACTTGAAGAAAAGGGTGTTAAGTTCTATCCTTCAAAAAAGCTTACTGCAATCAGAGAGAAGAGCGTTGTTCTTGAGGATAAGAAGGGCAACAGAACAGAGCTTCCTGCAGAATGTGTTGTGCTTTCTCTTGGTGTTAAGAGTGAAAAGGCTCTCTATGAAGAACTTAAAAAGACAATGGATAAGGTCTATATTATCGGTGACGGTGAAAAGGCAGGCAGAATTGCCGATGCAACACGCAGTGCCTTTGAATGTGTAAAGAAGATAGTATAAAATACGTGTGACAGGTGCTCTGCAGAAAAAGCAGAGTGCCTGTTATGTCGGATTAAAGCTTATGCCGTACTGCTTCGGTATGGCTCAGAGGTATTATGAAAAAGAAAGTTTTTTACAGTGAGACAGCCTATGCTCTGGGTCTTGTGATTATGGCTTTTGCCGCTGCTTTTACGGAAAAGGCGGATTTCGGTATGTCTATGGTTGTGGCGCCCGCTTATATTATACATCTTGCGGTGTCACGGTATCTGCCCTGGTTTACCTTCGGTGTGGCAGAATATTTCTTCCAGGGACTCCTTGTGGTGGCTACGGTCATTATAATGAAAAGATTCAGAAAAGCATATCTTTTCTCCTTCGTTACGGCTGTTCTTTACGGAACGCTTCTTGATATTGCAATGGGACTGATAGCTCCTTTACCTGACAGCAGCTTTACTGTGCGTGTTGTCTGGTATATTTTAGGTACCGTTCTGTGCTCACTTGCCGTATCGCTCTTCTTCCATACGTATATTTCTCCCGAAGCTTATGAGCTTATTGTAAAAGAGCTGTCAGCAAAGCTCAACTGCAACATCAACAAGGTGAAAACAGCCTATGACTGCTTCAGTACGGTACTCGGTATAGTGCTTTCCTTTGCTTTCTTCGGCTTCGGAGTCTTTGAGGGTGTAAAGCTGGGAACGGTGATATGCGCCCTCATAAACGGATTTCTTATCGGCAGATTTACAAAGCTGCTGGAGCATTTCTTCGAATTCAGAAACAGATTCAAGCTTGAAAAGTATTTCAGTTGACTTATTAAAAAATAAAGGATGGTAAAAAAATGAACACTAAAAAATTATTCAGCAAGCCCTTCTGTATGGCTATGCTTATCTGCGGATTCATCTACGGTATAGCATTACCCTTCTTCTGGGGTAATAATCCTATGTCTCCTCTCGGTACTCTTTCCTTGCTCTGTGAGGACAGAAAGCTGTGGTTCTGGCTCTGGGGTATACTTATGTCCGGCGGTATAGGCGTAAACGCTAAGTATATGTACGAAAAATTCGGCTATAAAAACAAGCTCCTTGATACACTCTGTATTCTTTCCTTTGTAGGTATGTGCTGTATTGCGCTCACTCTCGGACACAGCATCGATGATTGGAATCCCAAGAGACTTCTCCACTGGATTGCAACGGGTATATTTATTGTTCTTACCTTTGCTTCTATAGCCCTGTTCTTTATTCTTTGCAGAAAGAAGTATAAGGGCTTCGGTGTGCTTATTGTATGTATATGCGTGATTTTACTGACCTTTGTATTTATCTTTGCCTTTGTAGGAAAGAGCGCTCTTATGGAAATGGTTCCTCTTGCACTTCTTCAGATTCTGCTTTTTGTAGTGAATTTTACATCTGCAGTACCCGTTGAAAAGGAAAAAAGACAGTAACTATATAATAAACAGAGAATCCTACGGGTTTCTCTGTTTAATTTTGTTAAAATTCTTTTCAGGTATTTATTTATTATTTGAAAAATGTTATAATAGCCAAAACCATATTCGGAGGAGATAACCTTGGCTAAAGAAAAAAGTGCTTACTGTCTTATAAGAGAAGAGCTTGGATGGTCGAGAGAAAAGGCAAGTGAAATGCTCGTTACTCTGCCACCCGAAAGAATAGAGCGCATTGAGAACGGAAAGCTTGCAGCTCACCCTGAAGATATCATTGCTATGGCAAAGGGCTATAAGGCACCTCATCTGTGTAACTATTATTGCTCAAATGAATGTGCTATAGGAAGATACTATGTGCCTGAAATCAAGGTAAAGGATCTGTCTCAGATTGTTCTTGAAATGCTGGCTTCCCTTAATTCAATGAAAAAAAGCCAGGAAAAGCTTATTGAAATTACGGCTGACGGAAAAATTGATGACAGTGAGCTTGAGGATTTTATATATATTCAGAAGGAGCTTGAGCGCATATCGGTTACGGTTGAATCTCTTCAGCTCTGGGCGGAGACAATGATAGCTGAGGGCAAAATTGATATGGACAAGTATAATGCAATAAAAAAGAAATAAGACGGAGTGCCTGACTTTTTGTCAGGCTTTTTTGTTAATAAACTTATAATAAAATTTTGTTTTGTTAAGTTGTATTAATAATGGATTAAGCTGAATGTGAAATTATTTACAAGCTGATTTGTTTGTGCTATTATAAATTCAGGGAACATTATCCCGAGAAGGAGGAAAATTAAATGGATTTTTTTGAAACTTTATTAGGACACCCTTGGATATATGCCGTTGACGTTGTCAGTATGGTATCATCAGTACTTTTGTTACTGTTTATGAACTTTTCTGCAAAGCACAGAAACAAGAAGCTTTCGGCAGGCTGGTATATCTGCGGATTCTTATGTCCGTTCATAACTTTTCTTGTTTTTCTTTCACAGAGAAAGAAATTTCCAGGACCTACAACTAAAGTGTGCTATCAGTGTGAAAACAGATACCCCGAAGCCTTTCAGATGTGTACAAGATGTCTTATAGACCTTCCCGAAATTGATAAGGAAGAAAACGCAAAGAACGAAAAGAAGGCAAAGCTTTTCTGCATCGGTTATGTTGTAACTGCAATTGCAACCTTAATTGCAGGTATTGTTCTTGGTATATCTGTTGCAGGTATAGTAGAGGACGAGCTTACTGCCCTTGGCACTAACAGACTTGGCGTTCCGGACGAAAGCGGAAATCTTGTTTATTACGACAAGAAGGGTAATTACTATGAGGACCCCACTGCTGTTGTAATATATGATAAGGACGGGAATGCATATACATATACTACCGAGTCCGGAGAGTTCTTTGAAGAAACTTTTTATATAAGCGAACAGGGCGACAAATATGAAAGCTTCAGCTGCTATGTTGACCTTGAAGGAAATTTCTTCTATGACAAGGAAGGCAAGATCTGGTGTGATTTCGGTGAAGATGAAGAAACCTCAGAAGAGACAGGCTCTGAGACAAGTTCAGACGACATTTATGCAGATATTATGAAAGATATCGAAAATTACAGATATTACGACGATGTTCTTACTGACGGTAAGGGTAATTTCTATTACTGGGCAGAGGACGCAAGCTGGAACGAAAAGGGCGAGCTTATCACTGCGGAAAACGATCCTGCACCGCCTCAGATTACAGAATGAAAAAATAATATGAAAGGTCCGGGTAACCGGGCCTTTTGCTTTGCCTTTAAACGTTGACAAATTTGCATTGCTGATATTATAATTGTAGGGTAAAAGCAAGGGAGGTAAAAAGATGTCTGTTTATAAAATCTACAGTCCCTATAACGATATTGAGGAGCTTATTACCGACGAAGAAAACCATTATAAGACCAATCTGCACACCCATTCTACCTACAGTGATGCCAATGACAGCATGAAGGATATGATTGAGGCCTTCTATGATCAGGATTTCGATATTCTTGCTATGACCGAGCACGGTATAGTAGGTAAGGAGTGGGATAAGGAGCCTACCATTATTCCTCTTTACCGTTTTCAGTATCTCTGGCACGGTAAAAGATATTATCTTTCAACGGCAGAATATAAGGCTGTTCTGAACGGTACATACAGGACAAAGTCAGATACAAGAACGAAGAAGAGAGGTCTGCAATGTGTGCCGGGTGGTATAGAGACGAATATGGTTGTAAAGGTGTTCAATCATATCAACGGCTTCTTTACCGATGCTCTTGAAGGTGTGTGGGGCAAAGAAAATGACTACGAGGGTCCCGTAAAGGCTATTGAGGAAAGCGGCGGTCTGTCTCATATAAATCATCCTACCGACTGGCTTCAGGCAAGAAAATATCCTGACTGCGGAACTAAAAAAGAAAATGTTGAATTTTTTGCTGATATTATGAGAAGATACAAGTCCTGTATGGGTATAGAGGTGCTCAATATGTACGACATACCTAACAGATGTGACCGTATTTTGTGGGATTCACTTCTCAGAAGGCTTATTCCCGAGGGTGAAAGAAGTGTTTTCGGCTTTGCCAACAGTGATGCCCATGAAACGGGACAGATTGATACGGCGTTTATGGATTTTATCCTTCCCTCTTATTCTCTTGAAAATCTCAGAGAGGCCATGGAAAAGGGACGGTTCTTTTCTGTTGCCCGTTATGCTAAAAATGAACTCGGCGAAAATTTCAAGGGTAAGGGTCCCGTGCCTGCCGTTACGGAAATCAGAGTGGACGACGAAACGGATACAATTCTCATAAAAGGTGTAAACTGCAGTAAAATAGAATGGATTGCTGACGGTAAGATTATAAAGACAAAGACTGCTGACAGTCAGGGTGAAATGATGTCGGTAATCAATCTTGCCGAATTTACGGATAAGATAAGCTGTTATGTCCGTTGTCAGCTTATGGGTGAGGGCGGTATCTGTCTTACTCAGGCATTTATCTGTGATGACGGAAATATGGAGCGCTTCAGAACGGAAATACCCGAAAAGAAGGTGCTTACCAAAAAGGAAAAGCTTAAGAAAAGGTTTTACGATTCTCTGCCCGGTGTTCTTATTGACAGAGATAAGGGTATGCCTCAGTAATTATTTAATATTTGTTTATTGCATTTTTTGTGTATTATGTGTATAATCATTGAATACAGTTTATTCTGCACGGGTAATACTTTTATCTGCAGAAAGAAAAAGAAAAGGAGATGAAGCTATGGAACCTATAAAGGTTGACTTCACCGGAAAAGACGGCGCAAGCAAGGGCAGCGGAAAGGCTGCATATCTTGTCCCGAAAAATGCAGGCGTAAAAATGATTATCAATATTATCGGCACAGTTATCGGTGCCGTTGTTGCATATTATTTCATGCTTCCGCCAATGAACTTCAAAAGCACCGATATGTATATATATTTTGGTGCGGTTGCCGCTATTTTTATCGGCCTTACAGCTATTACATCAGGCGCAGCTCTCAGTCCCGAATATACTGAGTATGCCAAGAAAAAATCAATAATACCTATGATTTTTATCGGTATTCTTGTTCTTACTGTCGGCGTCGGTATGGTTTTTTCTTCTGTATTTTTCAGAGCAAAGACCTACAGTGAGATTATTGATGTTGATGAAACAAAAAGCTTTGCAAGTGAAATCCAGGAGGCAGATTTTACATCTGTTCCTGTGCTTGATACGGCTGCAGCAAGTGTTCTTGCTAACAGAACTCTCGGTGACTTATCAAAGATTGATAAGGTTTCACAGTTCGAAATTGCTTCCGATTTCACACAGATCAACTATAAAAATGCTCCCGTAAAGGTTACAACTCTTGCTTACGGTGACGTCTTCAAGTGGCTTAAGAACACCTCTGAGGGTCTTCCCGGTTATGTTGTTGTAAATATGGTTACTCAGAAGAGTGAGCTCGTTCTTCTTCCTGAGGGTGAGTATATCAGATATGCAACCACAGAGCATTTCTCAAAGTATCTTATGAGACATGTCCGCTTCAGCTATCCCACTTATATTTTTGACACACCGAGATTTGAA
Organism: Acutalibacteraceae bacterium; assembly: GCA_045649935.1. GTDB lineage: Bacteria > Bacillota > Clostridia > Oscillospirales > Acutalibacteraceae > UBA6857. The sequence continues at coordinate 38,388 of JAZRQQ010000011.1, forward strand.
ATTGATGAAAACGGTGATCCCTACTGGCTTTGCCCCGTTCTTGATAAGACTATCGGTCTTTTAGGCGGTACAGATGTAAAGGGTGTTGTTATTGTTGATGCAGTGACAGGTGAAATGAGTGAGTATACTGTTGACGAGGTAAAAAACAACTCAGGTCTTCAGTGGATTGACGGTATTTATTCCGATACACTTCTTGTTGAACAGTTCAACTATTACGGTCAGTATCAGAAGGGCTTTATCAACTCTGTTATCGGTCAGGACGGCGTAAGACTTGCAACGGGCGGCTCAAACTACCTTGCACAGAATGACGACGTTTATATGTATACCGGTGTTACCTCTGCAGGTAATGACCAGGCTATCATCGGCTTTGTTCTTGTAAATATGAGAACAAAGGATGCTAACTTCTATGAGGTTTCCGGTGCTAAGGAATATTCAGCTATGTCCTCTGCTCAGGGTGACGTTCAGGACTATTCTTATAATGCAACCTTCCCCATTCTTCTTAACATCAGCGGTCAGCCCACTTACTTTATGTCACTTAAGGATGCAGATAACCTTGTAAAGCGCTATGCTATGGTTAACGTTCAGAACTATCAGGTGGCTGTAACGGGTGTTTCAATTGCAGAGTGTATGGAAGAATACGTCAAAAAGCTTGAAAGCAACAACATAAAGATTGATGTTGATATTGAGGATATTATTGACGCTACCGATTCCGAAAATCAGAACGAAGGCGCAGATGATAAGGAAACCGTAACTGCAAAGGGTGTTATCACCGATATAAGAACAGCAGTTATGGGCGGTGAAAGTGTATACTATATTGAGCTTGATGAAAGCGGTATTTACTACACAATCAGTGCTTCAAAGGCACCTGCCGTTGTAATTATGAACAGCGGAGAAAAGGCAGTTATCACCTACTCTGTTTCTGAGAGTGACGAAGAATTAAGCGCAGGAGATATAGTTGCTGCCGAAAGTATAAAATAAAAAATCAGTTGCCGCATTTCTTACAGATGCGGCAACATTTTGCTGAAAAGAACTTTAAATTTCTTTTAAAGGCTTGATATATAATTATATAACTGATATTATTAACTGACACAGATAATCGGAGCAAAGGAAGAATAAGGATGAAGCTTTCATTGATTGTGCCCTGCTATAACGAAGAGGGTAATGTTGAAAAATTCTTTGATACGGTAAATAAGGCCTTTGAAAATAAGGTTGAGGATTATGAATTTGTTTTCGTCAATGACGGAAGCAGAGACGAAACCCCGAAAAAGCTCAGAGAGCTTTACCGTACCAAAAACGAAAAAAAGAATATCCAGGTTCTTTCCTTCAGCCGTAATTTCGGTAAAGAGGCCGCTATCTATGCGGGACTTTCGGGGGCTAAGGGTGACCTTCTGTGCCTTATAGATGCTGACCTTCAGCAACGTCCCGAGGTTGTTCTTGAAATGCTCGGGGTTATGGCTTCCGATGAGGAAATTGACTGCGTTGCAGCTTATCAGCAGGAGAGAAAAGAGGGTAAGGCTATTTCCGGTCTTAAATCTGCTTTTTATAAAACCATAAACAGAATGTCCGATGTTGATTTTGTAAACGGTGCCTCCGATTTCAGACTTATGAAAAGATCTGTTGCCGATGCGCTTTTGCAGATGAAGGAATATCACCGTTTTTCAAAGGGTATGTTCAGCTATGTAGGCTTCAACACGGAATATATTCCTTATGAGGTGGCAGAGAGAGAAAGCGGAGAAACAAAGTGGAGCACCAAAAAGCTTTTCAGATATGCCCTCGACGGTATATTCTCTTTTTCGACAAAGCCCCTTAAGCTGTCGGTATATCTGGGAATTATCTTTCTGATCCTTTCTGTTGTCGCTTTCTTTGCAGTAGCTTATTTTACGGTGGAAACGGTTTCGGCTCTTATAATTTCAGCTATACTCCTTTCTGCAGGAGTTGTTCTGGTTTGTCTTGGTGTTATAGGCGAATATCTCGCAAAGATGTATGTGCAGGGCAAGGACAGACCTATCTATATTCTAAAGGAACATCTTGATAATGATAAATAAGATAAAAGGACTATTGGTCAGGTACAGAGAACTGATTCTGTACGGATTTTTCGGCGTTCTTACGACGGTGGTTAATTTCGTCACTTTCCATATAAGCGGAAAGATACTCGGTGAAGAGCGCTACCTTATAAGTAATGTCGTTGCGTGGCTTGCAGCGGTTACATTTGCATACTTTACCAACAAGCTTTTTGTTTTTGAATCAAAAAGCTTTGCTCCTAAGACTCTGTTCAAGGAGCTGAGTGTTTTCTTCTCCTCAAGAGTTTTCACCTTTGTAATTGAAGAAGTCGGTATGTGGCTTCTTGTGGACGGTCTTGAGTTCGGCGAAATGTACGCTCCTGTATTCGGCTTTATAATAAGCGGACAGATGATATCAAAGGTTATTGTAGGTGTTGTGGTAATAGTTATAAATTATTTTGCAACCAAGTTTATAACATTCAGAAAGAAGAAAAAAGAGTAAAGCTTACAAAAATATAAAAGAGGCTGTGATTTACAGCCTCTTGGTTTTTATTCAACTACTTTTATTTAACCATCTTTATAAGTCTGAACACCTGCTCGGCAGTATCTGCCATATTGGAGTGGGCGTTTTCTTTTTTCATTGCTTCTTCAAGAGTGGTTACACCTCTTACTATGGGGAAGAAAGCGTCGATGCCTTTTTCGTTGCAGTAGACGGCATCCTTTGTAACTGCACCCGAAAAGGCTATTACGGGTCTGTCGTATTTCTTTGCAATATCTGCAATACCGCTCGGTGCCTTTCCCATAACAGTCTGTGCGTCGAGTCTGCCCTCACCGGTTATCACAAAGTCGGCATCTTTTATTTTTTCTTCTATATGTATTTGCTCGAGGATAAGGTCTATACCGCTGAGAAGTCTGCCGCCGAGAAATGAAAGAAAAGCAAATCCGAGACCTCCTGCTGCACCTGCACCGGCATAATTTTCGTCAGAAAGGGGATTGAACTCTTTGACTTTTTCTGCAAAATGCAGAAGATATGAGTCCATTTCCTTTACCGTTTCGGGTGTGGCTCCCTTCTGAGGACCGAAAACTGCACTGCAGCCTCTTTCACCGCAAAGGGGATTGTTTACATCACAGGCAATATTGAAGGTGCAGTCTGAAAGCTCGGGTAAGACCTTTGATGAGCCTATAAAATCAATATCCTTAAGACCGTACGCACCGTAAGAAACGGGCTTTCCGTCTTTATCAAGAAGATCAAAGCCAAGAGCCTGAAGCATACCGATACCGCCGTCGTTTGTTGCGCTGCCGCCGATGCCAACAATAAAATTACGGCAGCCTTTATTTACGGCATCTCTGATAATTTCACCGACACCGTATGTAGTGGTCAGCAGAGGATTCAGCTCCTCTTTGCTGAGAAGAGTGATTCCCGCCGCAGCTGACATTTCAATCACGGCTGTGTCACCGTTACCGATTATTCCGTAAGCACATTTTGTTTTTCTGCCGAGAGGGTCGGTAGCTTCTATAATTTCTTTTCTGCCGTTCATGCCTTTTACAAGTGCTTCCACGGTGCCCTCTCCGCCGTCGGCAACGGGCATAATATCTGCAACCGCATCGGGATATACTCTTTTTATGCCTTCAGCTGCAGCTTCTCCTGCTTCAACGGAGGACAGACTTCCCTTGAAGGAGTCTATTGCGATTAAAACTTTCATATAATCACCTCGTGAATTTTATTGTAACACAGTTTTCTCGACCGGGCAAGGGGATAAGCTGAAGTTTACTGACATGCCCCGGTATAAAAACCTATAACACTGCAACACGGAGCTTACTTTTTGTTGACTTTTGCTTGTAGGTGATATATAATATTTCCGAACACTTAAAAGGATTTAAGGTGCTTTTTATTGCCCTGATCCTTTTGGTAACGGATAAAATACTTTTGTGAAAGGAAAGAAAATATGAACACAATCGACAAAAACTATGAAGCCTTGTTCACTCCGTGGAAAATCGGTAATGTGGAAATCAAAAACCGTATTGTAATGTGTCCTATGGGCGGTACATCTCTCTTCGGATGGTTTGAACTCGGCGGCTGCCATTTTGATAAGGAAGCAGCAAAGCTTTTCCTTGAAAGAGCAAATAACAATGTAGGTCTTATTATCCCCGGTATTGCACCTCTTCGCGATACATTCTGGGGTAAATGGCTCTGGCAGAATCCTAAAATGTTTGAAGAGCTCAAAGAGTTTATGGATGAAATACATAAGACAGGCGCAAAGCTTTTTGTTCAGCTTACAGCCGGTATGGGCAGAAGCTGGGCAATTACAGAGCTTGTTGCTCCTCTTCATAAAAATAAAATCACACGTGCTCTTGTAAAGCCGATTCTTGATACCTCTCATGAGCTTGCATCTCCCTCTCCTCAGCCTTCACGCTGGGCTCCCGACATTATCTGTCCCGAAATGACAAAGGAACAGATTCACGAGATTATCGAAGCTTTTGCAAAAACTGCAAAGCTCTGCCGTGATGCAGGTGTTGACGGTGTTGAGGTTCACGCTGTTCACGAAGGCTATCTTCTTGACCAGTTCGCTATTGAATTCTTCAATAAGCGTACCGACGAATACGGCGGAAGCTTCGAAAACAGATACCGTTTTGCAGCTGAAGTTGTAAAGGCTATCAAGGAATCCTGCGGTGAGGATTATCCCGTTTCTCTCCGTTATTCCGTTGAATCAAAGATGAAGGGCTTCTGCGTAGGCGCAATGCCCGGTGAAAAATATACAGAAGTGGGCAGAGCTATGCCTGAATCAGAAAGAGCAGCAAAGTACCTTCAGGATGCAGGTTACGATATGCTCAACGCTGACAACGGTACATATGACTCATGGTACTGGGCACATCCCCCCATGTATATGCCTCAGAACTGTAACCTTGATGACGTTGCTCATATTAAGGAATTCGTTGATATTCCCGTTGTATGCGCCGGCAGAATGGAGCCCGACGTTGCTTCAAAGGCAATTGAAGAAGGCAGAATCGACGCTGTAGGTGTTGCACGTCAGTTCCTTACAGATCCTCAGTGGGTTACAAAGCTTATTGAAGGCAGACTTGAGGAAATCAAGCCCTGTATCTGCTGTCACAGCGGCTGCTTCAATTTCTCATCCTCAAAGGGACATGCAAATACTCAGGATCTTCTTGATACAATGGGTCTTGCACGTTGTGCTCTTACTCCTCAGACAATGCAGTCAAAGAAATATAAGATTATTCCCGCTAAGAAGATTAAGAAGGTTGCTGTTATCGGCGGCGGTATCGGCGGTATGGAAGCAGCTATTGTCTGCGCTAAGAGAGGTCATAAGGTTACTCTTTACGAAAAGAGCGACAAATTAGGCGGTGTATTTATTGCTGCTGCAGCTCCCTCCTTCAAGGAAAAAGACCGTGACCTTATCAAGTGGTATATCCGTGAGCTTGCACAGTATCCTATCGACGTAAAGATGAATACAGAGGTTAAGGATATCGCTTCTCTCGGCGCTGACGAGGTTATCGTTGCAACAGGTGCCAAGGCAAGAACTATCCCTGTAAAGGGTGCAGATACAGCTATTGAGGCTATTGACTATCTTTTAGGTAATGCAGAAACAGGAGAAAAGGTAACTGTTATCGGCGGCGGTCTTACAGGCTGTGAAATTGCATATGACCTTTATCTTCAGGGTAAGAAGCCCACAATCGTTGAAATGCAGGATGACCTTATTACCACACCCGGTATCTGTCTTGCAAACACAAGCTTCCTTCGTGATTTCTTCAAGACAAACAACGTATCTGTACATCTTGAAACCGCACTTTGTGAAATCGGTGAGGGTAAGGTTACTGTTAAGGGCAAAGACGGTAATGCCTTTGACATTGAAGCTGACAGCGTAATTATGTCCGTAGGTTATATTTCTACTCCCGTTGCTCCCAAGTCAAAGCACGTTCACGTTATCGGTGACGCTGCAAAGGTCGGAAATCTCCGTACTGTTATCTGGGGCGCATGGGATGTTGCAATGAAGATATAAACTGAAGAAAAGGAGAAAGAATTATGATTTTAACTAATGAGCAGCAAGAAATACTCAATGGCTCAAAGGGCGACGTTATGGCAAAGGTTATGAAAACCCTTGTTATGTACGGTGAAGCCTTCGGTGCTGAAAAGCTTGTTCCTATCACATCTGACTACAATCACCTTGTTACCTCTTTCGGTCTCAAGGTAATGTCACCCGTTTATGACCTTATGCAGATAATTCTTGACGCAGGCGTTGCTTCAGGTCAGAAGTTTTCTGTTGACCCCCGTCCTATCGACAAGAATGTTCCCGCCAACTTCCTTCAGAAGTTAATTTTCAATAAGTTTATGTACACAAAGCAGAGCTTTTATGAGGACCAGCTTGAAAAGCTCGGCCTTCTCAATAAGGATGCCTTCACCTGCACCTGTTATATGGACGAGGTAGGCAACAAGCCCAAGAAGGGCGATGGTCTCTCCTGCGCAGAATCAAGCGCAGTTGTTTATGCAAACTCAGTTTTAGGTGCAAGATGTAACCGTAACTCAGGTATTATTGATATCATGGGCTCAATCGTAGGCTATGTTCCTTATTTCGGTCTTCTTACCGATGAGGGCAGAAAGGCTACATGGGTTGTTAAGGTGCAGACAGAAAAGAAGCCCGAAGCTCAGCTTTTAGGCTCAGCTATCGGTATGAAGGTTATGGAAGATGTACCTTATGTTATCGGTCTTGACAAATGGATAGGTGACGAGCTTGATGACAGCGCATGTGCATATCTTAAGGACTTCGGTGCTGCAACAGCTTCAAACGGTGCAGTAGGTCTTTATCATATTGACAATCTTACTCCCGAAGCAAAGGAAATGGGCGACAAGCTTATTGCTGAGGGCGCAAAGGAATATATTATTGACGACGCAGAGCTTGAAAGAGTACAGAAGAATTATCCTGTTATCTGGAAAAAGCCTGACGCAGCTCCGAAACTCTGTTTCATCGGCTGTCCTCATCTTTCACTTCAGCAGCTTAAGGACTGGACAGACAATATTGAGGCAGAGCTTAAGAAAAAGGGCAACAGCAAGGTTTCTGTTCCTACTGTTCTTACTGCAGCTCCCAAGGTGCTTGAGGCTTTCAACAAGACTCCCTATGCTGCACGTCTTAAGGCTACAGGCGTAATTATTTCATATATCTGTCCTCTTATGTATATGAATAATCCTCTTTGCAAGAAGATGCCTGTAATTACCTGCTCCAACAAGCTTCGTACTTATACTACTGCAAAATTCTATAAGGAAGCAGAGATTTTATCAATAATCACAGACGGAGGTAAGAAATAATGAAACAGTTTAAAGGCAGAGTTGTAACTCCCGGTACTGTAACAGCTGAAGCTGTTGTTACAAAAAGCGGTTTCAATACCCTCGCTTCCTTCCAGAATGCACTTCAGTTCGGTGACAAGGAAGTAAAATGCGGTGACCAGAACAACGCAGAATTATACGGCAAGCCTCTTCTCAACAAGGCTCTTTGCCTTCCTCAGACAATCGGTTCAACTACAGGCGGTCTTGTTCTTTACTGCGCATGTGCACTTAAGAAAAATCCTGCTTGTATGCTCTTCTCAAATCCTATTGACTCACTTGCAGCTGCAGGTGCAGTTCTTGCAGATGTATGGGTTGACGGCGTTACAATGCCCGTTGTTGACTCTCTCGGTGAAGAGTTCCTCAACTATGTCAAGGACGGTATGAAAATTACTATCAAGGAAGACGGTATTGTAGAGGTAGGCTGATAACGGCTGTTAATACAATTATTAAAGGGCACGGCTTTTGCCGTGCCCTTACTGCTTTTATAATTAATCAGTTTTTCATAGCTTCTTTTTTTCTCTTGCTCTGACTGTAATAATATGCTAAAATAAAGTCAGAAAATATGAAGGAGGAAAGCTATGCTTGATTTTTTAGAAAAAGCAGATGAAGTGCAGATAGTTGATGAAGAAAACTATTTTTCACTTATGACGGAAAAGGTGGAGCCTTATCTTGCTTCAAAAAGGACTGAGGGGACTTTCCTTTCTGCTGACGGACTCAGTCTTCATTATGAGTATTATCCTAAAAAGCTTTCAAGGGGATGCGTGGTAATCCTCCATGGCTTTACTGAGTCAGCAGAAAAATTCCGTGAGGTCGTATGGTATTTCCGTAAGGCAGGCTACAGCGTTTTTGTACCCGATATGAGAGGTCACGGAAAATCTGAACACAGAAGCGGTAAGACCGAAAGAGTGGAAACGGACAATTTCGACCTTTACAGAGAAGACCTTGAGCTTTTTATGGATAAGATCGTAAAGCCTGCGGCAGGGGATAAGAAGATATTCTTCTATGCTCATTCTCTCGGCAGTACGGTTGCTCTTCTTTATCTTTTCAGAAATCCGTCTTCAGTTCATAAGGCAGTGTTATCTTCTCCTATGATATGCGGAAATATGGGTATGCCGGTCTTTGTTGCGGGAGCTGTTGCAAAGCTTATCTGCCTTTCGGGAGGCAAGAAAATTTCAGCACCCGGAAGATGCGTTTTCGACAGTATGCAGACAGCGGAACAGAGTGATGCGGCAAGCAGGGTGAGGTTTGAATACTATCACGAAAAAAGAAAAAATCAGCCTCTTTATCAGACGTCGGGTCCCTCCTTCGGATGGGTAAAGGCATCTCTTGAAGCAAGGGATAAAATTCTGTCTGAGGATAATATAAGAAAGCTCAGAACGGAGCTGATTATTTTTAAGCCCGAAGAGGATAAACAGCTTCTCGGTGAATATACCGACAGATTTGCCGAGGCTGCAAGGGTGAAGGTAAAGAAGGTCAGAGGAGCAAGACACGAAATATTTATGAGCTGTGACGAAACACTCAGATGGTATTTCGGAGAAATCAAAGAATTTTTAAAAAGCTGAAATAATATTGATTAACAGAGAAAATAGTGATAGAATAAACTGAGATTTAAAATAAAACGGAGGAAACATTATGGCAAAATATGCAATTTACGGCGCAGGCTCACTCGGTACAGTTTTAGGTGCATATATCACCAAAAACGGCGGTGAGGTTGATCTTATCAACAGAAATAAGGCACACGTTGCCATCCTTAATGAAAAGGGTGCAAAAATTACAGGTACAGTTGAAATGACAGTACCCGTAAAGGCAATCACTCCCGAAGAAATGACGGAAAAATATGATGTTATTGTCCTTCTTACAAAGCAGCTTCATAATAAAGAGGTTGTAACAATGCTTAAGGACTACCTTTCGGAAAAGGGTGTAATCGTAACTCTTCAGAACGGTATTCCCGAGCCCGGTATTGCAGAAATCGTTGGGGCAAATCATACAATGGGTTGTGCAGTTGAATGGGGCGCAGCACTTATTGAGCCCGGTGTTTGCGAGCTTACAAGCGCACCTGACAGTCTTTCATTCCATATGGGTAAGCTTGACGGAATTACAGACGAGCAGGTAAAAATGGTTAAGGATTTGCTTGAGCTTATGTGTCCCGTTCACGAGGAAGAAAACCTTATGGGCGCTCGTTGGTCAAAGCTTCTTATTAATGCAACATTCTCAGGTCTTGGTACAGTTGTTGGCGGCGTTTTCGGTGATGTTTCCGAAGACAAGGACGCTCAGAAGGTTGCCATCCGTTGCATGAAAGAATG
>JAZRQQ010000012.1:0-13186 GCA_045649935.1 Acutalibacteraceae bacterium
ACCCTCCAAATATTACGGTACTGTTATTTTACCATAGTTTGCCGTTTATTACAAGAACAAAAAAGCCGTCACTGTTGCGTGACGGCATTTTTTATCAGTCTTCCATATACTTTTCGATGATTTTAATAGCATCGCCGAGAGTTTCAAGATTTGAAACCTCACGGTCAGGAATCTCAACACCGAACTCATCTTCAATTGCAACAGCAATGTTGATAAGCTCAAGAGAGTTAAGACCGAGCTCACTTCTGATATTTGTTTCTTCGGTAAGCTTTTCAGGGTCAATTTTTACATAGCGGCAGATAACTTCTCTGATTCTATCGAGCATTGTGAACGCCTCCTTTAAGATTTACTTCTATACTATACTCCAAAAATTATTATTTTGCAAGTTCTTTTGTATATGTGTCGATAACTTTCTGTCTGATAACCTTTCTTGTGGAATTCTTTTCGAATTCATTGAAGGAAACGTAAACATTCTGCACCTTTCTGTATGCAGGCTGACCCTTATTGGATTCAGCTACATCAGCCTTGGTCTTTGCGATGATTTCTTCGTCACTCATACCCTTGAGGAACTCTCTGTTTACATAAATTGCAGCAGCCATAATAACTGCTTCCTTACCTGTTGCAGAAACGATTTTTTCCTCGAATGCAACAGTTTCAACAGCATAGGGAAGATGCTCCATAATGTTGCTTTCAACAGTTTCGGGGAAGATGTTTTCACCGTTGGGAAGAATGATGAGGAACTTCTTACGTCCTGTGATGTAAAGCTCGCCGTCCTCGTCAAGTCTGCCGTAGTCACCGGTTTTGAACCAGCCGTCTTCAGTAAAGGAAGCTGCTGTAGCTTCGGGATCCTTGTAGTAGCCCTTAGTTACATTGTCACCCTTTACCTGTACCTCACCGATACCCTCTTCGTCGGGACTGTCAATTCTGAACTGAGCCTTCGGGAATGCCTTACCTGCTGAAAGGGGCTTTTCCTTACCGTTTGCGTGAAGAGTGATTGTGGGTGAGCATTCGGTCATACCGTAGCCGGAAATGATTTTGAAGCCGAGCTCGGAAAGGAACTTGATGTGGTCACCTCTTGCAGGTGCGCCGCCGCAGCTCATTGTGGGGAACTGACCGCCGAAGTTGTCCTTGATTTTCTTGAAAACAACAGGTCTGATATCAATGCCGACCTTAAGAAGCTTGTTGCTTATTTTAATCATCTTGAGCATTATATCAAGCTTACCGCTTGCCTCTGCCTTTGAACGGATACCGTTGTAGATACCCTCAAGCACAAGAGGAACAACAGCCATAGCTGTAGGACGGAAATCGTTGATATTGGGAAGAATGTTCTTAAGGCTGTCGTTAACGTAGATAATACCGTTCATATAGATAGCCGTAAGAATACTGCAGGAAAGCTCGTAAACGTGGTTCATGGGAAGGATAGACATTGTTGACTGCTCAGGTCCGAGGAATTCAAGAATACCTTCAACGTTTACTGCAAAGTTATAATGTGTGAGCATAACGCCCTTGTTTGTACCTGTAGTACCTGATGTGAATACGATTGCTGCAAGGTCTTCAGGCTTTACCTCTGCGTCAATAAATCTTCTGTCACCCTGCTCAAGAAGCTTTTTACCCATTTCGCAAAGCTCGTCAATAGTAAGGAACTTACCGCCTGCAGCCTTGCCGTTATGAGTCATATTGATTGCATACTTACATCTTTCGTCATTTGCAAGATGAAGCTCTGCTGTTTCCTTATATGTTTTTGAGTGGAAAAGAGCCTCTGCGTCACCCTTTGAGATGAGCATACTGATGTCCTTGTCGGGAAGCTCCTTATCGATAGGAACGGCAACACCGCCGCCGCATACGATAGCAAAATATGTTACAATCCAGTTATAGCTGTTTTCACTGACGATTGAAACGTGCTTTCCGCCAAGACCGAGCTCATAAAGAGCAGTACCGAGCTGTCTTACCTTATCGTGAAACTCCTTTACGGTATATACAGCATCCTGCTTCTTGATTTTTTCGACAACAGCTACTCTGTCACCGAACTCTTCACTTCTTACGAACATTTCCTTTACTGATGTAACAGGTCCGTAATTGTGAATCTTAGCTCTGAGCTTTGCAAGCTCCTTAAATTCCTGTTTAGTTAATTCGATATGCATTTTTTCTGATTCTCCTGTTTAGTATATTTATTTATTCTAAATTGCTCTGACACATATCAAGAAGGTCACCGATTTTTACATCGGGATTCTCAATACCTGCAAGAATTACCTTGATTGCATTCTGATGAAGAGCTTCAATCTGCTCCTTATCGGAAAGCTTTACTCTGTACATATAGTTGAGATTGATTCCCTTATCCTTGGGATCCGGTGAGCAGATAGTATAAAGGGGTGTGAAATATCTGCCGAGGTCATATGTACGGAAGTCGAATTTAATATCACCCTGACCTAAATCAAAGGGAACGGGTATCCATGAGAACATCATACAGGCAGGGCCCTGAATCTGGCTGTAGCCGTAGATTTCTCTTGACATTATAAGTGCTCTGAGGTAGGGGAATTCAGAGTGTCTGTAAAGCTGTGTTCTGACACGGGTGAATTCACCCAGTGCATCACGGAAAGAAGCATCCTCGTCAATAATTGTTCTTACCTGGAGAGGATGTGTGACACAGCCACTCATACTCTTTTCCTTGACAGTTGCACGCTTTGAGCAGTTTACCATAAAGAACACGTCTTTTGTACGGTAGTTGATAGCTGATACGTGACAGCGGATACCTAAAAGGAAAAGACTTTCGGGGGCGATGCTGTTTTCTCTGCAGAAATTGAAAATCTTTTCTGCATTCTCGGGACCTATATGTCCGTTGATCATTTTACATTTATCATAGATAGGATTGTATACAGAGGGAACACGGAGATTCGGGTCCTTCTTCTTCTTTCTTGTTTTCTCAAGGAAAGCAGGACCGTGAACACCTGCGTAGAAGGGCTCACCGTTTTTGGTAAAGTATTCTCTGTAGAAATCGGCGTGCTTCTTCATTTTCTTTTCGTTGCCGAGTCTTGCAAATTCCTCTTTGATATAATCCTCGTAGGATGAAAGAGGTGCGGGAAGCTCCTCACCGTAAAGAAGAGCCTTGTATACATGAAGAAGGTCCATATAGAATATCATTGCACCGAGAGCATCCATGCTCAGATGAGTTACGTTGAAATATATACCGTTGGTGCCGCCTGCTGTTTTATAGAAATAAATTCTGTAGCATTCGTCCTTGAGGAAATAGATAGGCTTCTGTGCATCTGCTTCAAAGAATTCATTCTGCTGTTCTACACTTCTGAAATATTTGCAGGGTACCTTATTCATTCTGAATGAAGGGAGAAAATACTGCTTGATTTCCTTGCCTTCCTTTACGTATCTTAAACGAAGAGCATCGTTTCTTTCAAATTCTATATTGAGCGCCTTTGTAAGAACGTCAAAATCCATATCCTTGTCTACGGTGAAGGATGTAGGAATCTGTACCAGCTGCTTACTGAAGCTGTACTTTACCATTGAGTACATTGAAAGCTGGGACGGTATGAGATTATAAAGAACTTCAGGAACATATTTTTTCATAAAAAACACTTCTTTACTATTATAATGTACTTTGTCATAATAACAAAATACTCGGGAAAAGTCAATCTTTATACGATAAAAATCTATTACACAGTGTAAGAAATTCATCACCGTGTATCGGAGTTTTATGTTCATATTTTTTATATATGAATAAATTGTGAACTGAGCTTATTTTCTCCGTCCGCCTCATAAAACTACTCAGACAAAAACTGTTATCTTACGAATCTCCGACTGCCGTGAAAGCCACAGGAACAGCAAAGCAAAAACGGACAGGAAACAAATCCTGCCCGTTTTTAACTTATTTGTATTATGCTTATTCTGCATCCTCAGAGGCAACACAGTATACCGTACACTCTGCCGTAATATCTCCGTCAACAGCTGTCAGAGTGATTACAGCTTCGCCCTCACCTACAGCAGTTATAACACCGTTTTCAACTGTAGCAACAGCTTCATCGCTTGTTGACCATACAACAGATTTATCCGTTGCATCTATAGGAGCTACGTCATGTATAAGAGTATAGGTTTTACCCACGAAAAGGCTTATGCTTTCCTCACTGAGAGCTACGGAGGAAACGTGCTTCTTTACGGTTATCTTACACTGAGCCTTAACACCGTTTGCTGCTGTTGCAGTGATTGTTACAACACCGGGAGCCTTTGGTGTTACCTTACCGTTCTTTACGGTAGCTACAGATTTATCTGAGGTAGTCCATTTAAAGGACTTGTTATCTGCATCAGAGGGTCTGACCTTTGCTGTAAGATTGAGTGTATCACCTATATAAAGCTCAGCCTTTTTGGCGCTGATTTTCACACTCGTTACAGGCTGATTTACCGTTACCTTACAGACAAGCTTATCACCGTGCTCGGTTTTTCCGGTAATCTTTGCACTGCCCTTACCTATGGCAGTAATTACGCCGTCCTCATTCACAACAGCAACAGCCTTATTGCTTGTTTTCCAGGTAATTGCTTCCGTTGCATCGGCAGGCTTCTTTTTAACCTTAAGATTATATGTTGAGCCGGCATCAAGACTGATTTCGGTTTTACTGAGCTTCACAGAGGTGAACGCTGTCTTTACCGTAACCTTACAGGTTGCCTTAAAGCTTCCGTCCTTACTGATTGCAGTAATCTTTGCAGTACCCTCCTTAACCGGTGTGATAACACCGTCGGCAGATACCTTGGCAACACTCTTCTTGCTTGATTTCCACTGAAGCTTCTTATTGGTTGCGTCTGAGGGACTGAATTTCACCTTAAGAGTCTTTGTCTCTCCCAGGAAAAGAGTTGCTTCCTTGGAAAGAGAAATTCCCTTGACCTCCTTTACAACCGTTACCGTACATGTATCCTTATAACCGCCGTCCTTTGTTACAACGGTGATTTTTACCTTACCGGTCTTAAGAGGCTTTACTACGCCCTTTGAAGTAACCTTGGCAATTTTTTCGTTACCCGAAATCCATTCAACTGCTCCGTTGCTTGCTGTTGAGGGCTTGATATCAGCCTTTAATTTAAGTGTTTCACCTACATCAACGGTAGCCTTACGGGGAATACTTACACCTGTAACGGGCTGCTTTACAAGAACGGAGCACTGAGCTTTTTTCTTGCCGTCTCTTGTTGTGCAGGTAACAACGGCATAGCCTGCTGATTTTGCCGTTACCTTACCGTCAGAAGAAACCGTAAGCACATCGTTGTCACTTGATGACCAGCTGACTTTTTTATCTGATGCACCCGAAGGCTTTACCGATGCCTTGAGCACCGAGGTTTTACCTACATTGATTGTAAGTGTTGTTTTGTTTATCGATACGCTCTTTACGGGCTTTTCTACCGTTACGGTAATATCTGCCTTATGAAGGCCGTCAGCTGTTGTTGCTGTGATTTTTACCTTGCCCTTTTTAAGACCCTTGACGGTGCCGTCAGAATCGACCGTTGCAATTTTTGCATCTGCCGTTGACCATAAAACATACTTGTTGCTTGCTGTTTCGGGAAGAACAGTCACCTTAAGCTTTTTCGGTGTTCCGATTTTTACGGTGACCTTTTCAGCCTTGGCTTTTATGCCCGTTGCGGGCTGACTTACGGTAACCTTACATTTTGCCGATGCATAACCGTCCCTTGAGGTGCAGGTAATTGTAGCCGTACCTGCGCTCACAGCAGTAACAACACCGTCAGATGAAACCTTTGCAACCTTTTTATTGTTGGACTTCCATTTTACCGTCTTATCTGTAGCCGTCAGCGGTCTTACGGATGCTTCAAGAGTTTTCTTCTTGCCTGCACCGAGAGTAATACTGCTGAAGTTAAGAGAAACAGAGGATGCAGGCCGGATAACGGTAACCTCAATTACAGCCTTATATCCGCCGTCCTCACTTATAGCTGAAATTTCAGCCATACCTGTTTCCTTGCCCTTTACGGTACCCTTTGAGGAAACGGTAGCAACAGTTTCGTTGCTTGATTTCCAGATAATATTTTTATTCGTTGCGTTGGAGGGTGACAGAGTAGCCGTAAGAGTTCTTGTCTCACCTACGGGCACCTTCATATCCTCGGAGTTTATTTTTATACCCGTAACGGGAGCAGTAACGGAAACGATACATGAAGCCTCATATCCGCCGTCTGCCGTAGTTGCCGTAATGATTGCCGTGCCCGGCTTCTTGGCAGTTACACGTCCCGATGCAGAAACCGTTGCTACGGATTTTTTTGAGGATGACCAGTATACTGTCTTATCTGTAGCCTCGGCAGGTGCTACCGTAGCCTTAAGATTAACGGCATCACTCACCTCAAGGTCAAGTGTGGTTTTATTAAGAGAAACACTCTCAACGGGCTCCACAACCGATACCATGCAGGAAGCGCTTATGTACTGTGAGCCGTAGGATGCAGTTACGGTAACGATTGCATTACCTTCGCTGATACCCGTTATGTAAGCCTTTGAGCCGCCGGAAGCAACACTGATTGTTTCTTCGTTTTTATCTGAGGAGAACCATTTGTACTTTACTCCCTTTGTTACGGTATTGCCCTCTGCATCATAAACTCTTGCATCAAGCTCAAAGCCGCCGTCTCTGTAAACAGTGCAGTCTTCCTCTGAAAGCTCAAGACCCTCAATCTCCACTGCTGCCGATGCCTCAAAAGCGAATAAGCTGTAATCTGCAAACGGAGACAAGGATACACCTGACAGAAGCATTACTGTACACATAAGGAAAGCTGCGAATCCTTTTTTCATATCTTCTTACCTCATTTCATCAATACTCTTTTTATTTATGTTCTTAGATTTTCCGATTTATTATATAATACTATAATTGCATAAGTACCCAATATAACAGTGTAATTATATTAAAAAATGCTGTTCAAGTCAATACAGAAAGATGAACGTATTGAAAATGTTTACAAACTGTGCTATATTGAAACCGTAAAAAATCAACCTCATCTAAGGAGAAATTCATATGAAAAAATTTATCTCATGGAACGTAAACGGTCTGAGAGCCTGCGTAACAAAGGGCTTCACCGACTATTTCAGAGAACTTGATGCAGATATTTTCTGCCTTCAGGAAACAAAGCTCCAGGAAGGACAGATTGACCTTGACCTTGACGGCTACCGTCAGTATTGGAACTACGCCGAAAAGAAGGGTTATTCGGGTACGGCTGTTTTCACAAAGGAAGAGCCCATTTCCGTTTTCTACGGTATGGACAAAGCCGAGCATGACACCGAGGGCAGACTTATCACCCTTGAATTTGAAAATTTCTATTTTGTCTGCTGCTATACTCCCAACGCCCAGGACGGTCTTAAGCGTCTTGACTACCGTATGAAATGGGAAGACGATCTGAGGGAATATCTCGTCTCCCTTAAAAACAGCAAAGCTGTGATTTACACCGGCGACCTTAATGTTGCCCATAATGAGATAGATCTTAAAAATCCTAAAACCAACCGTGGAAACGCAGGCTTTTCCGATGAAGAAAGAGAAAAATTTTCACTTCTTCTTCAAAGCGGCTTCACCGACTCCTTCCGTTATCTCTATCCCGACCTTGAGGGCGCATACTCCTGGTGGAGCTACCGATTCAAAGCAAGAGAAAAGAATGCAGGCTGGAGAATTGACTATTTCATTGTATCAGATGAAGCTAAGGATAAAATTAAAGAAGCTAAAATCCACTCTGAAATTTTCGGATCTGACCACTGCCCCGTTGAGCTTATAATTGACCTTTAAGCCTTGATTTTCAAAGGACTCTCATATTCTGAGAGTGGGTTCCCTGTCTCCCGGGTGTACAGATGCCCCGGCTTATGATAGACTTAAGTCAGGAAAAACAGCCCACTGACAAAGCAAAGGAGTAACAGTTATGAAGCTTACACCCGGTGCATTCATTGCAACGCTAAGAAAAGAAAAAGGTCTCACTCAGCGCGAGCTTGCCGAAATACTTTCCGTTTCAGATAAAACCGTAAGCCATTGGGAAAGAGAAGAATCTTCACCTGACATTTCTCTCCTCCCTCTTATTGCAGAAATATTTGATATTACCGTCGATGAGCTTTTAAGAGGCGGAAGAAAAGAATCTGCAGCAAAAGAAAGCAAAGAAGAAAAGGTAGCAGCAAAAGCTGACAAAATCACCCTTATAAAAAACTTTTGAAAAAAACTGAAAAAATTTTAAAAAAGGTATTGACAAACCCATTGCACTTATGTATAATAGCCAATGTTGATTGACACGAATGCGTTGAAAGCGCGTCGTAGTCGGTGTTTTTAGCGATGAGGGTCCACCCGTTCCCATCCCGAACACGGTAGTTAAGCTCATCAGTGCTGACAATACTTGGCTGGAAGCGGCCCGGGAAGATAAGGCGATGCCGACACAACTTAACCACAGATTTATCTGTGGTTTTTTATTTTTTATGTATAAAAGGACAGCTGTAAATAGCTGTCCTTATTTTATTGGAGCTTTGACAGTGTGACTTCTTCGGCGCTTTGGGGCGCCACCCTTTTCGGTATTCTTCGGCTCTTCGAGCCACTTCCCCTTTCAGGGGCAGCTGAAATAGTTCCACTTTAATGGGGTAGTAGAAGTAGTCGCCCCTGAAAGGTAATTCCCTCTGTCATAAAGATAAAGCCGATCAAACAAAAAACACTGTACACCACTTAAGATGTACAGTGTAATTTTTATCCGCAGATAAATCAATAATTCTCTTTTCTTACCTCGAAATAGCTCTGAGGATGAGCACATACGGGGCAGATTTCGGGAGCCTTCTTGCCGATTACAAGATGACCGCAGTTACGGCATTCCCACATAATTTCTTCGCTCTTTTCGAAAACAGCCTTCATTTCTACGTTGTCAAGAAGCTTGAGGTAACGTTCCTCGTGGCTCTTTTCGATTTCAGCAACCATTCTGAACTTTGCAGCAATATCTGTGAAGCCTTCTTCTTCAGCTTCCTTTGCAAAGGTTGAATACATATCTGTCCACTCGTAGTTTTCACCTGCAGCAGCTGATTTAAGATTTTCAGCTGTGCTGCCGAGAGCACCGAGAGCCTTGAACCACATTTTTGCGTGTTCCTTTTCGTTATTTGCTGTTGCTTCAAAAATAGCAGCAATCTGCTGATAGCCTTCCTTCTTAGCTACTGAAGCAAAGTATGTGTACTTGTTTCTTGCTTCAGATTCACCTGAAAAGGCAGCCATAAGATTTTTTTCGGTTTTTGAACCTTTGAATTCCATAATATATTTCCTCCTTAAAATTATTCCTTTAAATGATTGACTCATTTTGGCTTAAATATATCATAACACAAAATATTTATCAATATGATTTATAAAAAAATTCTCAATCCTTAAGAAGCGCCTGCATAGCTGCATTGGCAACGGGTATTGCGTGAGTATAACCTATACCGCCGTTTTCAAGACACACAACTATAGCATAAGGGAAATCCTTCTTCTGTGAAAAGCCTACAAACCAGGCATGGCTTCTTCCGTTTATAACCTCGGCAGAGCCGGTTTTTCCGCACATTTCAAGTCCGGGGAATTTGCTGTCACCGTAATAGTTTTTCACGTTGGAG
Source organism: Acutalibacteraceae bacterium (assembly GCA_045649935.1). Classification (GTDB taxonomy): domain Bacteria; phylum Bacillota; class Clostridia; order Oscillospirales; family Acutalibacteraceae; genus UBA6857. Next base: position 9,569 of record JAZRQQ010000012.1, read on the forward strand.
CGCAGAAGCTTTGCTACAGCATCGGCAGTTTCGGCACTTAAAGTTATATTGGAGCTTACTGTGCCCGGTGTGCCGAGAAGTCCCTTATTATCAACAAGATAAGGTGTGACAGCCTGACCGCTGTTTGCAATTGCACCCATAAACATAAGCATCTGACAGGGATTTACAAGAGTTGTATACTGACCGATACCTGCCCAGCCGATATCAAGATTTGTACTGTCCGAAAGGCTGAAGGTACTTTTTACCGTAGATATTTTCCCGAGAGAAATGCTCTTGCCGAAGCCGAGAGCACGTACTGTTGCCGTAAGCTTTTCTGCACCGAGCTCTACTGCAAGCTCAGCAAAAACGCTGTTGCAGGAAACATTCAGACCTCTTTCAAAGCTTACCTGACCGTGAACACCGTTACAGATAACGTCTCCGTCACCCTTTCCGCTGCCCGTGGTATATCTGCCCGTGCAGGTAAAGGTACGGTTATATATATCGGGAATATTTTCAATAGCGCATATAGCCGTTACCACCTTAAAGGTTGAGCCGGGTGTGAAGACACCTGAAAGAGCTCTGTTGAGATAAATGCCGTCATATCTGCCCGTTGTATCCGAGTCAATATCAGAGGGCTTATTTACGGGGTCATAGGTAGGCGCAGATACCATACATACCGTTTCACCGGTTTTGTAGTTGTATATAAGAACTGTACCCTTGTTTCCGCCCATAGCCTTGTATGCTGCTGCAGAAACATCGGCATCAACCGTAAGCTTTATATCGTTGCCGTCACTTGAACGGATAGTTTTATAAATTCCGTCAACGAAGTTATAACCGATAAGATCTGAACGGTAGAGAGTCTGTATACCCGTTGAGATAAAGCCCTGAGAGTCGCCTATAACGTGGAGAGTGGATTTTCTGACATTTGCATCACTGTGAAAAACACGGTCTCCCTCTGAGGTTTCAACAAGTGGGGTACCGTCTCTGTCGAAAATCGTACCTGCAACGGTAAGCTCTCCCCCTGAATAGATATGGCTGTTTGCCCTATGGGCAGCCCAGGCACCACCCTCGGTATAAAAGGAGAAAAGCATATAGCCGAGTCCTGCAAAGAAAGCAACTACAAGGAAAATTACAATATAGGTTCTTCGTGTAATCGTACGCAAAATGCTACCTCCTTTAGTTTGTTTTATAAATTTTCGGATAAGCTCTTACGTCAGCAGCCTTGATAAAGGCAAAAAGCGCCCAGGTGCATATCATACTTGAACCGCCCTGACTGATAAAGGGAAGGGTAACACCCGTAAGAGGCAGAATATCCGTAATGCCGAAAATATTAAGGCAGGTCTGAAAGAGAATCATAGCCGCCGCCGAGCAGGCTGAAATTGAATAGAAGGTTGAAGGCGCACTGCGTGATGAAATCATAGCATAAATTGCAATTGCAGCAAAGGCAACAACAATAGTAACAGCAATGAAAATACCCATCTCTTCACAGATGAGACCGAATATAAGGTCTGTTGTGCTTGCGTAAACATTTCTCAGACAGCCGTTACCTACACCTACACCGAAAAGACCGCCGCTGACAGCATAAATGAGAACTCTTGTCTGCTGATAGCCTCTTCCGTAAACGTCCTCCCACACGTGTCGGTATGCGGCAAAGCGTGCTGCAACGTGTGGCTTGAAGGCTACAATAAGCACTGCACCGATAAGAGCAATCGCACAGATAAATACTATAGTTCTCACATCACCCGAACGCATAAAGGAAATAACGATAAAGGTGAAAAAGAATATAAGAGCCGTGCCGAAGTCCTTCATAAGAAAGAGAACACCTATACATCCCATAGCAAAAATAATGAACATATAAATGTTTTTCGACGAAAGGAGCTTATCAAGAGATGCGGCACCGACAAATACAAAGGCTATCTTCACAAACTCTGCAGGCTGTATTGTAAAGCCTGAGAATGCAAGCCAGTTATAAGCACCGTTTATAGCGCCTACAAACAGTCTGATATAAAGGAAAGAGCCGCCTAAAAAAAGCAGAGCAAAAACACCAAGGGGTGTTCTGATGAACATAACTCTCTTTATATCCTGAAGGTACCACAAAAGAACGTCATATATAAGTATTCCGGCTATAACCGTAATGAGCTGCTTGAACATACTGTCTTTATTGACGCTTGCCGTAAGACACAGTCCTATACCACTTAAGAAAAAGGCAATGAATTCAAGCTCAAAATTGACCTTTTTCAAAAAGATTCTCATTACGCCTACATAGAACCATTCAAATGAAACGTAAAATAAAAGCTGAAGAATTATCTTAAAATGAATCTTACCGTCACTGAAAACCACAGGGGTAAAGGATATAAACTGAAATGCCGAAAGTACAACAAGAATGAAGGTACGGTCAACATATCTGAAGCGTCGGCGTATTCTGTCTCCGCTTGTCATTACGGAAGCATCAAGACCTTTCTGAAGCCGTCTTTTTCTGCTCATCGTGTACCTCCTTCATAAAATAATCTTTCGTCACCCAAAGCAATAATATCTCCGCTGAAAAGAAGCTGAGGTGAGGTTATACATGCTCCGTTGAGGAAGGTGCCCTTATCACCTGAGCAATCCTCAATAGCCCAGCCGTCCTCATAAAGAACAAGCAGTGCATGAAGCTTAGCCGTCTTTGATGAACGCAGTCTTATATCACAGCGGCTTCCCCTGCCGATTGATACCTCATTACCGCAGAGAATAAAGGCTTCACCCGTATCACGGTTGATTATTTTAGGCTGTGAAGAAGCTTTTTTCGGTGGGTTTTTTTCCTGTCTGTCAGGTGTTTCTACAGTAAAGGAGCCGTAGGAAGCAAAATTACTGAAGGAAACAGAAGGCTCATCTCTGTAAGAGTTATCTGCAGCAGCTGAAGCCGGCTTATCAATATCGTAAAGAGGCTGCTGAGGCTGCTGTCTCTGTGCTTCGGGAGAAATATTTCCCTTACCTGCCTTCCTTCTCTTTTTACCCACCTTTTGTACGGGGTCATCAGTCACTTCAAAACGAAAGCGCATACTGCCGAGAGTGAGAATATCTCCGTCAGATACAGTTGCTTTTGCTTCAATTTTAGTGCCGTTTATTTTAATAGGCGACCTCGGTGCAATGTTATAGATATACCATCCGTCAATACGTCTTGTGAAAACTGCCTGAATTCTTGCAACGGTATCGTAATTTATACTGATATCACAGCTCGTTCCTCTGCCTATTGATGTTTCCCACATATTAAGGGCGTATCTTTCACCGTCGAGCATATCTATTATATAACCGTATGTTTTTTCTTTCGGGTGGCCGAGCCACAGGGACAGTATACATTTTAGCAGAATTATTACTGTCAGCGTAGGGAGTATAAGTCTCGAAATTGCTGTAATGAATACCAGAATAATCCCTCCTTATACATTAGTATATATATATTACTATGATATTATGGTTTGATGTTTTTGTCAAGGACGGGAAGCGGGGTGCAACGGAATTTACAGAGAGGTTTATTAACCGGTGGGAAGGGAGGGTTGTCCTTTTCCTGGGAGAGGGCGGGGGAGGGGGCGGCGAGCCGCACCTGTGCCTGCGAAGCAGAGCACAGGTCATTTGAGTGCCTGGGCACTCAAATGAAAAATGCTC
>JAZRQQ010000013.1:0-12060 GCA_045649935.1 Acutalibacteraceae bacterium
CCCTGCATATCCTTGCGGATTACACGGTTTTCATCGTCATAGACATTGGCTGACGAGAAAAGGAAGCTCTCACTTGTGTTACCTATCGAATTAACGTAAACCTTCTGACCGATAAAGTTACCGTTAAGGTCATAATTGAAATATGTTCTTCTGTCGGAAAGCTCATCCTTCTGATAGGTAAGGTTGCCGGAATTGTCATAACGGTACTCAACAGCTCCAAGGGAGCTGACCGTCTTTTTAAGGGGCTGTCCGTAGGCGTTGTAGGTATAGCTTTCGCTGTCTCCGTTGCCGTAGGTGATGCGGCTTAAGTTACTCTTATCAGACAGATAGGAATAAGTGATAAGGGGCTGATTACCCACCTTGACACCCGTAGTATTGCCGAAATTATCATAAGTGTAATTATAGGCAAAGCCGTTATGCTCAACCTTTGTTACAGCACCGTCACTGTTATAGTGAGTTGTGAGGGTCGCACCGTTTTCGGTATGAGAATGCTTTGTAAGATACTTGTCGTTCGAATGATATTCATATAAATCCTTTTCAACCTCAGCACCGTTAAGTGTTTTGATTATTGAAGTCCTTTCTCCGTCAGCATTATAGTCAAAGGTTGTAAGATAGCCGTCAATTGTCTCCGTTTTAACAAGCCAAATATCGTTCACCTTAATATAAGTATAACTTTCTTTAAGAATGTTGTCAATAGTACACGAAATTAAATTTCTATGTGCATCATAATTGTACACTTCGACAACGGTTTCGTTTTCCTCATTTTTAGTCGTTACTGTTTCGCTTGCAACAGTAAGTCCGTTGTGGTATGTATACTCATAAACAGAACCGTCCTCATAGGTTTCCTTTTTAACTCTGGTCTTGTCTGCATCATAAACCTCATATTCAAAGGTGTCACCTTTTCCGTCAGGCTTAAGAATTGAAACCACATCACCGTTGGAATTATAAGTGTAGGTGTGCAATACTCCTTCTTCATCGGTATAGGTTGAGATATTACCGTCAGAATTATAGGTGTAGGTTGTTGTAATGCTTGATGTGCTGCCGTCCTCTTCTGTAATTGTTTCTGTTATGCTTTCATCGTTTAATTTGCCGTTTTCATTATAATTATATACGGTTACAACACCATTTTTGGAAACAGTTCTCTTTTTAACTTTTCCATCGGCGTAGTATTCATAGGTTTCAGTCGGAGCATCCTCTTCGACATCCTCCTCAGTCAAATCGTAAACCTCAGCGGAACGGAAAAGCGCAACATCATCAAAGAAGGCCGTATTACACTGACGATAATATGCTAGAAGAACTCTGATTTTGTATGGTGTAAGTTCCGAATTTGACGGATGTTCAAGATTGAAGCTACCACTTATAAACTGCTCTTCACCGTCAAAATGATTGTATTCGTTTACACTTTTGACTTCGATAATTGTATTTCCATCAGCATCTTTGTATAAAATAAGCACTCGCACGGAGTAATGCCTCCAATACGGAGAAACATACGCAGACTTTTCAGGCATTGAATCAGCTTTCGCCCAACAGCTTACTGTGTAGGTGTCGTATGATGAAGCGTCTGCAAGCTCAACCTCCTGAAATACAGCCTTGTTTTTATCGGGTGAACCTACATATTTCATCTGACCATTTTGTACAATATCTGAAGAGGTGAGATTATATGTTGTCCAATCAACTGCTTTTCCGTTGGATTTTACAAAATTAAAGCTATTGTTTTCAAGCATATTATACTGTCCCGGGTAGTCGCCTTCTTCAACCTGAACAGCGTCAAAGTATGCTGTTCCGGCACCGTTACGAGCAATGAGTGCAACGGTGATTTCAGTGAAACTCTCAGGCACATCAAATGTAAGGAAAGCACGCTCCCATTTATCACCCGTGTTTATAATGGGATTTGAGTATCGTCTGTCTGTTCCGGATGAGGTTTTAATTTCAATCATCACAAATCCGCCATAGCTGGTCATGCTCAATGCATCCTCATCTCTAGTGAACGTACCTGCGTTTATGTAAGCTGATGCAACATACTTTTTATCCGCCTGCAAAAGTCCCATGTCGGGTGTAATTGTCTGACAATAACCAGCCGCACCGCCTTTTGTGAAATCAGTTGTTGTTACCTTAAAGGATTTTGTGCCTACATAGCTTTTTTCGTCCGAAACGGAAGCAGTATATGTGGCATTACTATCAGCGATAGCCTTCTTTGTCCAATTAGTCTCAGATTCAATGTTGTGATTTTGTAAAAGGTTATTGGGAGTTTTACCGACAACACCTACTCTCTTTATATCATCGAAAACTGATGTTGTTGACTCATCTTCATCGCGATCATAGGAAACTGCACCCAGATATTCACCTGAATCCGTAGCATAGCTTTCGCCAAGGAGCTTAAGTTTCGAACTGAAACGACTTTTAACAAGTCTGTCGTCATCGTCACCGTAAATACCGTTTGCTCCTGCAGTTCTCGTTGTTACATTATTGATGCTTCTTTCGAAAGAGAAAATCTGACCATTTTCATTGTTTTTGCTTTCCGTCACCTTACTTATTCGCTTTGAATTGCCATCATAAGTGAATTCAAGGGTATGGTTATTATCGTCAGTAATTGTCGCAATTCTGCCGTCATTATCATAGGTTAAAGTTGCTTCAACTGCACTACCGCGTTTGATTTGGATAACATTGCCGTCAGTGTCATAAACATAGGTGACACGCTCTCCCGCGGAATAGTTACTATCAGATACACAACTATACTGCGTAACAGTATAGGATGATTCCGTATTTTGAACAAGCAGTTTTTGCCCGTCACCGTCAACAATGTAAAAATCGGTAGAATCAGCAATTGATTCACGGCTAAAAATTGTACTTACTGTGACATCTTCTGTATTTATATTTTTACAGATTATGATTTCTTGCAAACCATCTGTGTTAAAGGAATGCTTCTCAGTAGTATTGTTTTTCCACGCAGAAAAAGCACTTGGCTTTAACTCATCATCAAATGCTGTTACTTTTACGTGTTCCCATCCATAATCGTTTTCTTCCAATTCATATAGGTTCTCAACATTTGCAACAGCTGTCTTTTCAATATAGTCCTCTGTTCCGTCCGGTGCCACGTAAAGATACATAGCATTGAAGCCTGACATATAGCTTGGTAACCACCTTGAAGAGTTTCCGTCTGTTGCTGCCGCAAGGCTGTTATAAACCATTGATAAATCATATGGATATTCTTCACCGGTTGTAGAAATTTCGTTTTCTCTTGTGATTACAAGATTACCGCTATAATTGTTTACATAAACACTACCTGCACTACCCATATCAAATGTTGTCATTGGCATAGTCATATCAAGACCGATTGTACTCATGTAATTTACAGTCAATACAGGATCTGTTTCGCTTGATGCTGCAAAAGTAAGATTACCGTCTTTTACCATTTCAAGCTTAACGCCGTAGTTAGCATCTCCTTTTTCCCAATCCATGTATAACTTAGTTATGTCAAAATTAAGCTTTGAGGCTGTTGTTTCAACATTTTCATAATCAGCAACCACTGAATCTACTGAGGGATTTACATTTGCAACCGTATTATTTTCACCTATCCAATTTTCAGTCACCTTACGCAAATAAATGCGTGTGGCTGTTGAAGATGAATTCGAAATAATAGGCAAATGAACTTCAGCTGACACAACATGGTCGATGAAGGCATTGCTTGTAACGGTACCAACATCCAACAGTGCATATGAGCCACCATAAGAAAGTGAAAGTGTATCAGTGCTTGCTGAATTGTCAGTTACGGAAACACCGTAAATTGAGTTGTGATTTTCTTCGGTAATGCTGGGATCGATTACAACAGGATAAGTACGTTCTTCCTCGTTAAGCCATTCAGCATCAGCAGAAACGACAACTCTTAATTTACCATTTTTATTTTTTTCAACCTTAAGAGTAACCGCTTTACTTTCAAAGCCATTTGCATCATACATATACGGTGCAGAAATAGTGTAAACAATTCGATTATCAGCCCTAAGGTTGATTGTATTTTCATCGATTACTTCTGCAGTAAGTTCACCAATGTTGTAATTAATAGTAAAGCTATTCTGTGCACTTTTGCTTTTGAGAATGACGTTTTCTTTAAGTCCGACAGGACTTACAATATACTGCAAATCAACATCATTAAACACATCTTCATATATTACTTCCTGAGTAACATTCGGCAATGTCAAAAATGCATCATTACCTGTAAGTTCTTCATTGTTTTCAGTAATTTTGATATTGCTTTTCTTGGCGCTCTGATAATTAAGAGAAATAGGATAGTCTTTTGCTTCATAAGCAACAAGGGTATTTGAATTGGATTTTCCGGCAAAAACAACATTATTAATAGCTTTGTTTGTTGAATACAATTCTTCCGTGCCGAAAAGTTCAGCTTGCTCTGCTGTAGCATCAGTTTCAGTTATTGTGTTGTTGATATCAATCCATTCTCCGTTATTGTCCTGATAATGAACAGGATTATTGTACTGTGCTACTACAAATGAGCCATCAGATAGCATAAAATGTTTTATCTTTTCTTCTCGTTTTTCTGTGATTTCTGAAATTATTTCAGGTTCAGGCACTTCTTCGTTTGAGTTTGAAAATTCTTCTGTTACATCGCCATCAGTTACTAATGAAGTATCATCAGTAGCTAAGACAGGCAGTGCAACTGTGCAAGTTGTGAAAAGAGTAAGCATCACTAAAATTACAGCTAATGTTTTCTTTAAAAGTTTCATTTTTATCCTCCTTTTTTATTTTAGTTTGTTCTGATTATAAGGCCTTAATTATCACCCCTTTCAAAATACACCTATACATATATTTATTTATAAAAAAATGAAAAAGTAACAGAAAAATTTAAAATATCGCAGTTCTCAATGTTCTGCGATATTTTAAATTATACATATATCAATTCTTCGCAAATAATTTCTCTTACCTGTGCCTGAATATTATCTATTCTATGCACCCACTCCAACTGATTATCTTCTTTAAGTTGTTCGGTCACATCTTCGGCCTCTTTCATCTGCTCAATGATAGTATTAAACATATCACAAGCTTGCTCGTCTATGTTGGCAAGGTAAGAATGCAGCTTGCCACTGATAAGCATTGAATCAAATATGTGCCTTTTATTTTTCTTAAGATAATCTTCGTGCATTCTCCCCCATTTACCGATAGGACGATTGTCTTTTGGCTCGGGTAGTGCTAAGTTCGGTAAGTAATAGTCGCCGTGAAGGGTGTAACTGATACCAGTTTGTTCGTTAGTGATGTGTTTAGGCAAATTCATAGAAAAAATCCTCCTTGTATTTTGGCAAGACCATTGTACAAGGAGGTGTGAGTTTTGTCGAATGTGTGAGAATTTGTTTTTTGTCTTTGTGATGAATTCACAAAGACTTACACTGTGATTTTGCACAAGTCCGCTACGTTTGTTTTAGATATTTCGACAAAATTTGACATTTTTTTGAGGAAGATATGTTACTTTTTATAAAACGAGTAACTACATATTTAAAGGAGGTAAAATATTTTTTATTAATGATAAAAAGCACTAATTTTCTTACCATACTTGATATATAGTAAAAGTATGGAGGGAACAGAAATGGAGAAAACAATCATGAAAATTACAAACTTGGAAATTAAAAAATTACATGGATATGTCGATTATGATGTATCTTTTAACGACAATATTACATTTTTATATGGTGATAATGGTTGTGGCAAGACTACTATTTTAAACATCATAACTTATATGATCACAGGTAAAATATACGAATTATTTCGTTATAAATTTGAAAAAATCAAAATTGAATACTCATCTTCAGCAACAAGGTTAAAAGAAGATTTGATAGTTTACCTAAATGAAGATAATCAAATTAAGATAGAATATTCACAGGAAACTGCTACTATCGATTCTCAGCGATTCGAAATTATGAACAAAAGCCCCGAAGATATAGAAGAAATTGAAAGATTTTATTTTTCTGAATATCCAATTTTAAAGAGAATAAAAGATGTTTTTAATTATATTTATCTGCCCCTTAATAGAAATAGTAATATACAAAACTCTTCTTTTTCTTATCGCAATCGCAGAATAATTCAAACGAGATATGTTGGAAGAAGCCGAAAAAGCATAGGTGCAGATATGACACTTATAGATGTTGAAGCTTTAGTTGCTAACGCCTATAATAAAGCAAACTATATATCAAACAGAATCAGTGAAGACTTCAGCGACGAAATACTAAAATCTTTTTTAGATGTCGAAAACACTTCAAATATATCTTTAATTGTTGATTATATGAACAAACTAAACTCTCAACAAATACGAAAAATGCAAAAAGATTATACAAATATAATTAAAACCATACTGAATATGGATGATGAAGCCGAACGCAAAATTGCTTTGTTTTTTGACTCGCTTATAAAAGATATCGCCGTCGCACAAAAAAATTTGGAAGATTTAAGCCTAGAACTATTATTCAAGCTTTCTGAATTAACTAAAATCAATAATATAATTTCAAAAGCAGAGAAAGCTGAACAAGAAAAGAAAAAAGCAAAACAACCCCTCGAAGATTTTTTAAATACTGTAAATAGTTTTATACAGGGAAATAACGGAAGCAAACAAATCGACATTGACGCCGAAGGTATTGTGTACTTAGAAAGTCACGGAAAGAACATTGATATTCACAATTTATCATCAGGAGAAAAGCAGATTATAACTTTTTTTGCCTATCTCATCTTTGGTTTAGAGTCCACTAATCAAAGCATCTTTATCGTAGATGAGCCCGAACTGTCACTTCATTTAAATTGGCAAAGAAAATTTGTGGATTCTATAATGTCAATCAATAAAAATGTTCAACTTATATTTGCTACTCATGCGCCAGAAATGATTGGCAAACATCGTAATAAGGCCGTCAAACTTATACCTGTCAATAACGAAAAGGAGAATCAAAATGTCGATTGAAAGTGACTTGTCTTTTTCAAACGAAGCGCTATTAACAAGAGTTCTGTTCCTATCATCCGAAACTCAACTCAGTGTTTTCGTTGAAGATACAAACAAAGAATATGAATATGAAGAAATATTCGAACGATTATTACCAAAAGAAATATCAATAGATTGCATTTTTCCTACTGGCGGAAAACCTTTTTTAGAAGCCGCATTTGAATTATTCGGATCGTCAAAAGACTATGGAAAAACTTTCTTTATTGCAGACGGAGATTTTGATATCGCGTTAGGCAAAGAAATGATAAGTGCTGATAACTTTGTATATTTAAACAAATATAATATAGAAAGTTATCTATTACATAAAGATTCTGTAATTCGTTTTATGCGGCCGAAATTAAAAAGAAGTCTAGCCGAGACAGAAAAAGAAATAAATTATGATAAATGGATAAACGAAGTTACACCTTTTTTGAAAAAAATATTTTCATTACATTTTCTAGTTCAAAAACATATCCCTGACAAGAAAAATGTTGCTCTTGGATATGCTAGATTCTTTGATAAACGAGGAAAACCAATTGAAGAAGAATTTATAAAATACAAAGAAGATATAGAAAAAAGGGTGCCTGATATTGATACAAAAATTGACGAAGCTCTTCATTGTTTAGAAAAGACTTACGGAAATGAAATTGGATGTTTTATTTGTGGAAAATATTATATTGGTGCGCTTAGATTGTTTTTAAATACAAAGCTCAACAAAGGAATAAGTGACGATGAATTAAAATCTATGTTCATTTCGACCTTTGATGTATCTCAACTTGAATTCGTAAAAACAAAATTATTCAATTATTTGCTAGCATAATTTAAATCAATTATATACTTGTGTGGTAAAAGGCATAAATTATGTCGAACAAGAAAGACCTTCCAATAAGCAATTCGAACGCTAATTGAAAGGTCTTATTCTTTTCTTGTCACACCATCCTAAAATGCCTCAATGCATCCATAATGGCATCTTCTTTTTCCTTCGGGCATTTGGGCACTCTGTGTCCCTCTTTGCCCTTGTTATAATTCTCACGCTCTATTATTCCGCACTTGGCTTTTACCTGTGAAATATACAGCGTTGACACCTTTAAACCAAACTTATAAAGCACATAATCCTTTATTTCCTGATAAGTCGCCTTTGACTCTGCTGATGTTAAATCAAACTCATCAAGGCTGATTTCAAAGTCGATATGTGTGTCGGGATTTTTTCTAACCAACTGAACAACCGTCTCCACATGATTCGTATGAGGGAACATATCAACGGGCTGAATCTTTTTCACCTTATACCCGTTTTTACAAAGAAAAGCAAGGTCCCTTGCCTGAGTTTCAACATTGCAGGAAATATATACTACCCTTTCAGGTCTTAACGTTGCTACACTCCTGAGAAAAGGAATATCGCTTCCGGCTCTCGGAGGATCCATAAAAACAACATCAACCTTTTCTTTTTCTTCAGCCATAGACACCATAAATTCACCGGCATCAGCACAGTAAAAGCTGATATTGGTACAGGCATTGATTTTCGCATTTACCCTGGCATCCTTTACCGCCTGACTGTTCAGCTCAACACCGATAACCTCTTTTGCCTTGTCTGAAGCCACAAGACCGATAGTTCCTATTCCGCAGTAGGCATCAAGAACTCTCTCTTTTCCCGTAAGCTCTGCATATTCTATAGCTGTACCGTAAAGCTTTTCCGTCTGCACGGGATTTATCTGATAGAAGGACTTTGCCGATATTCTGAACTCCTTACCGCAGAGAATATCCTTTATATATCCTTCACCGTAAAGCACCGTCTCCTTTTCACCTAATACGAGACTCGTCTTAGAGGCGTTGATATTCCATACAATTGTAGTTATATCCTTATGAAGTGACAGAAGCTCTTTTATAAATTCGTCTTTCTTCGGAAAGATATTTGTACCCGTAACAAGCACAACCATTATTTCATTCGTAGCAAATCCTCTTTTTACAAGGACGTGACGAAGAAAGCCTCTGCCCGTATCCTCGTTGTAGGAGGTAAGTCTGAACTTCGGAAGAAGCTTTCTGATATCACCGATTATTTCGTCAGCCTTTTCATCCTCTATCATACATTTTTCTACGGGAACAATATTATGACTTGAGGACTGATATACACCTGAAATTATTCTGCCCCGTGAAAAGCCGAAAGCAGCCTGAACCTTATTACGGTAATGATACGGCTTTTCCATTCCGATAATCTCTTCAACGTGACCGAATCTTCCGAGAAGCTTTATTGTTTTTGCCATTTTATAGCTGAGCTGCTCGTCATAGCTCATATTCTGAAGCTGACAGCCGCCGCATTTCTTATAAAAGGGGCAGGAGTTACCCTTGCCCCTTCTTTCCTTTTTATTTGTATTTTTCACCTGTTATCTCCTGAAGAGTATTTTTAAGCTGCGTTTTCTTCCGCCGCCTGTGTATTTTTTCATACAGTGCTTTGCCGCACCGCCGATAATTACAAGGGTGGTAAAAGCCATAAATGTTGCTAACGGTTCTGATTTTTCTCTTTTCATATCAGTCAAGTCCTTTCTTAAAATACTATACTGAAACCGTATTTATATTCCTTACCTGAAAGATTTTTGAACTCCTCGAGAGTGTGTGCCCCCCAGCTGTCATAACCGCCGATACCCATCTGTCTTGCAACAGCTCTGAAATAAAGTCTGTCACTTTCGGGAAGCTGATGCTTGTGAGGTGCATTTTCAAGGTCAGAAGCCTTGTAGGGAGAAACATTGATTTCCATTTCTGTATCAGCCTCAAAGGCAATTGAAGAGTCGGCACCCTTGAGAACAGCCTTTCTTACACCGGTTCTTTCACCGTACTCCTGAGGCTTTTGATAATTCACATAAAGGTCCTCAACGGATGTTTTGTAAAGACCGATATCAGCACTGTAAAGACGGTCAATATAGTTTTCGTGAGGCCCTCTTCCGAGATATTCAAGCTTATCAAATTCTCGTGAAACAGGGAATATAAGTGAGATTTCGGGAATTTCGGGAAGACCCTCCTCTGCCTTGAAGCTGTAGTCAACATGTATACCCTCACTGCCGATTGTATAAATGATTCTGCCCTTACATTCGGGAACGGTAGGAGTGCTGAAATCAACCTTGACCTTAACCGAATCCCTGTCAGAAATTATTTCACTGATACCCTGACCGGCATAATCTCCCGCCTTTTTCCATGTGGCACAGCGTACCTCCTGCCTGCTGCCTCTGTCGTTATCCGTAAGGGCACGCCAGAAATTAAGCTTCACCTCATCAGCAAGATATTCTCTGCCGTCTTTTCTTATCGAATAAAGAGCTCCGTTTCTTCTTGAGAAGCAGACCTGCAGGTCATCGCTTTCAACATAAAGGGTACCGTAATTCATACGGGTAGTAACTGCTTTTTTTCTGATAGGAGATTTTTTGTTTTTATATTCATTAAGAACAAACTGCTTCTTTGCTATACTGTGACCTGCCTTAGCCCAGAGAGTGCTTTCCTTAAGCTCAAAAATAACATTAAGGTACCATTCACTGTCAGGGGTATTCCTGATTTTAAGATCAACCTTTTTTGTCTCACCTGCAGGAAGATCGAGAATCATATCACCGCTTGACATCACTCTGTTTTCACTGATAACCTGCCAATGAAGATTATATTCATTGAGATTTGTGAAAAGGAAATCGTTGGTGACTTCAATAATGCCCTTTGCCGCATCAACATCCCTGATACGGATGTTCTGATAAAGGCGTTTCATTTCAATAATCTTCGGTGTGAGCTCTCTGTCAGCAAAAACAAGACCGTTGGCACAGAAGGTACCGTCGTGAGTCTTTTCACCGCTGTCACCGCCGTAGCCTATAAAGGATGTTCCGTCCTCAGCTCTGAGTCTTACGCCCTGGTCGACAAAATCCCAGACAAAAACTCCGAAGAAGCTTCTGTACTTATCCATAAGCTCAAGATATTTTTCATTGCCGCCACAGGAGTTACCCATTGCATGTGAAAATTCACAGAGCATCCACGGCTTTTCAGGATGAGCAATAATATCTCTTTCGAGATCCCATGGCTTCGGATACATCTGAGAATATATATCCGTTACATTCTTATCAAAGTCAAAATCTGCTTCTTTCCATATTGATTCGTAATGAACGGGTCTTGTTCCGTCAACCTCATGAAGGTAATCGTGCATCTTAAGGAAGTTCTCACCGCCGCTGCACTCGTTACCGAGGGACCAGATAATTACGGACGGATGATTTTTATCCCTTTCGTAAAGAGATTCTATTCTGTCCATACATGAAGGAAGCCACTCTTCTTTTCCGTCAGGAAGAAGAGGTGTTACCTCACCCATAAAGCGTGTGCCGTGAGTTTCAAGATTGTTTTCATCTATTACATAAAGACCGTACTCGTCACAGAGATCATACCATAAGGGATGATTCGGATAGTGAGAGGTACGCACTGCGTTAAGATTGTGCTGCTTCATAATAAGGATATCCTTTATCATAAGCTCCTTTGAAATTGCACGTCCCGTATCGCAGGAATATTCGTGTCTGTTTGCACCCTTGAGAATAAGTCTCTTGCCGTTGAAGTAAAGAACTGAGTCCTTTATTTCAATATGTCTGAAGCCTGCTCTGCAGCTTACAAATTCCATATGGGCTCCGTCTCTGTTTCTTATGGAAATTACCACATTATAAAGATACGGATTTTCTGCACTCCAGAGAGTAATATAGGGAAGAGTAGCTTTAAGCTCAGCCTTATCCTGACCCTCTGCTGTATAAGAATCTGTAGCAACAATGTCGCCCTTCATATCGTATACCGTAAGCTCAAGCTCTGTATAATCGGATTTCTCACCTAAAAGAACCTCTGCGGAAAGAGTACCGTTTTTATAGTCACTTGTGTCAGGCTCAGCTTTTACGCTGAAATCTGCAATATACTGCTCACCTGTTGTATAGAGATATACCTCTCTGAAAATACCTGCAAGACGGAAGAAGTCCTGATCCTCCATCCAGCTTCCGGTGCACCAGTGATAAACCTCAACAGCAAGGGTATTTTCACCCTCCTTAAGAAGGTCGGTTATATCGAACTCACTGTGTCTGAAGGTACCTTCACTGTAAGCGCAT
>JAZRQQ010000014.1:0-9463 GCA_045649935.1 Acutalibacteraceae bacterium
TTCCTCAGCAAATGCGATAAATTTATCTGCATCCTCAGCTGCAACAACAACTGCCATACGTTCCTGTGACTCTGAAATTGCAATTTCTGTTCCGTCAAGACCCTCGTACTTTTTGCGTACTGCATCAAGGTCAATCTGAAGTCCGGGAGCAAGCTCACCGATAGCAACGGAAACACCGCCTGCACCGAAGTCGTTGCAACGCTTAATAAGGCGTGTAACCTCTGAATTTCTGAAAAGTCTCTGAATTTTCCTTTCTGCGGGAGCGTTACCCTTCTGACCCTCGGATGCCATAGTGGTGAGAGACTTCATATTATGGCTCTTTGATGAGCCTGTAGCACCGCCGATACCGTCACGGCCCGTACGTCCGCCCAGAAGAACAATTACGTCACCGGGTGCGGGACGCTCACGGCGTACATTATAGGCGGGAGCGGCAGCAACAACTGCACCGCATTCAAGACGCTTTGCAACAAAGCCCTCGTGATATATTTCAGCAACGTGACCTGTTGCAAGACCTATCTGATTACCGTAGGAGGAATAGCCTGCCGCGGCAGTCTGACAGATTTTACGCTGGGGAAGCTTGCCTGACAGGGTTTCGGCAATAGTTTTTCTGGGATCGCCTGCACCAGTTACTCGCATTGCCTGGTGAACATATGCTCTGCCTGAAAGGGGATCTCGGATGCATCCGCCGATACAAGTAGCCGCACCACCGAAGGGCTCAATTTCTGTAGGATGGTTATGAGTTTCGTTTTTGAACATAAGAAGCCAGTCCTGATCTTCTCCGTTTACTGTTGCAGTTACGTGGATAGAGCAAGCATTGATTTCTTCGCTTTCGTCAAGCTCGGGAAGAAGACCTCTCTTTTTAAGAGTTTTTGTACCGATGGTTGCAATGTCCATAAGTGTCTGAGGACGTGCAGCCGCCTTTTCTTCACCGTAAACCTCCACTCTTGCAGCAAGATATCTGTCATAAGCATCCTGCACAGCTTTATCGTCAATGCGTACATTGTCAATGTGAGTGGAGAAGGTGGTGTGACGGCAATGGTCAGACCAGTATGTATCAACTACACGGATTTCAGTGATAGTGGGATCTCTGTGCTCTGTATCTCTGAAATAAGCCTGTAAGAATTTAAGATCGTCAAGATCCATTGCAAGACCTTTTTCCTCAAGGAGAAAGGCGAGAGCAGCCTCGTCCATTGAGATAAAGCCGTTTATAGTTGCAACGGTTTCGGGCGCTGTATATTCAGCCACAAGAGTCAGTGGCTTGCTGAGAGAAGCCTCACGGCTTTCGACTGCGTTGATTACGTGATGCTTGAAGTCTTCAATATCTTTTTCTGAAAGTGTACCGTAAAGGGCATAAACCTTTGCAGTACGGATGAGAGGACGCTCACCCTGTGAAATAATCTGAATACACTGAGCAGCTGAGTCAGCTCTCTGGTCAAACTGACCGGGAAGAGCCTCTACGGCAAAAACATATGCTTCAGGAATATCCACGCTGTCATAAACATCGTCAAGCTGAGGCTCTGAGAAAACGGTTTTCACAGAGTAATCGAATAATTCTTCTGTAATATTTTCTGCATCATAACGGTTGAAAAGACGGATATTTTCAAGTCCTTCAATGCCGAGCAGATTTTTAGCTTCGTTAAGAAGACCCTTTGCCTCGTTTGCAAGCTCTTTTTTCTTTTCAACGTATATACGGTATACCATTTATTTTGCCTCCTTTGCTTTTTTGCCTATATCATGTCTGAAATATGCATTTTCAAAGTGGATTTTTTCTGTTAAGGCATAAGCGCCGTCAATTGCTTTTTCAAGGGTGTCAGCTGTTTCTGTTGCACCGAGGACACGTCCGCCGGCAGTCAGGAGCTTATCACCGTCTTTTTTTGCACCGGCAATATATACCTTATCTTTTATTTCTTCGTCAATTGTAATTTCAAATCCGCTGTCGTATTTCTGAGGATAGCCCTTAGAAGCCATAATAACACAGCAAGCATGCTCATTTTTAAACTTAACCTCAGTTTCACTGAGAGTTCCGTCAGTAGTGCTCTTCATAATTTCAAAGAGGTCACTTTCAAGAAGGGGGAGTACAACCTGAGTTTCAGGATCACCGAAACGGCAGTTGTATTCAATAACCTTCGGACCCTTGGGAGTGAGCATCAGACCGAAATAGAGACAGCCTTTAAAGGTGCGGTTTTCAGCATTCATAGCTTCGATAGTGGGAAGGAAAATCTTTTCCATACACTCATCAGCAATCTCTTTGGTGTAATAGGGATTGGGAGCTACGGTGCCCATACCGCCGGTGTTGAGACCCTCGTCATTGTCAAGAGCTCTCTTGTGGTCCATTGATGAAATCATAGGAACAACGGTTTTACCGTCAGTGAAGGAAAGAACAGATACCTCGGGACCTGTGAGGAATACTTCGATAACAACCTGACTTCCGCTTTCACCGAAGATTTTATCCTCCATCATTGAACGGACAGCTTCCTTGGCTTCATCTCTTGTCATTGCAATGATAACACCCTTACCAAGAGCAAGACCGTCAGCCTTGATAACAGTAGGAATAGGAGCTGTTTCAAGATATCTGAGAGCAGACTCAAGGTCAGTGAATACTTCATATTCAGCTGTGGGGATAGAGTATTTCTTCATAAGGTTCTTTGAAAAAACCTTACTGCCTTCAATAATAGCCGCAGCCTTAGAGGGACCGAAGCAGGGGATGCCTATCTTGTTGAGCTCATCAACTGCACCTAAAACAAGGGGATCATCGGGAGCAACAACGGCATAGTCAATCTTTTCTGCCTTGGCAAATTCACAGATTTTATCTATTTCCTTTGCACCTACGGGTACGCAGACAGCATCAGCAGCGATACCTCCGTTACCGGGAAGAGCAAAGATTTCGGTTACTTTTTCGCTTTCCTTAAGCTTTTTGATGATGGCGTGTTCTCTGCCGCCACCACCGACAACCATTATTTTCACGGACTTTTTCCTCCTTATTTATAGATGGGGAATTTTTCGCAAAGAGCCATTACTTCCTTGGTAATAGCTTCCTTTGAATTTTCAAAGTCAGTAATAGCAAGCTTTATCCACTTGGCAATAAGAAGCATTTCTTCTTCCTTGAAGCCTCTTGATGTTACTGCTGCAGTACCTACACGAAGACCGCTTGTAACGAAGGGACTCTTGGGATCGTTGGGGATAGTGTTCTTGTTTGTAGTGATATGAACCTCGTCAAGACGGTGCTCAAGCTCCTTACCGGAAATATCATACTTACGAAGGTCAATGAGCATAAGATGGTTATCTGTACCGCCTGAAACGATGTCGATACCTTCCTTCTTAAGAGCTTCACAGAGAACACTTGCATTCTTTACAAGCTGCTTCTGATAAGCCTTGAATTCGTCGGTGAGAGCTTCACCGAAGGCTACAGCCTTAGCTGCAATAATGTGCATAAGGGGACCGCCCTGTGTGCCGGGGAAGATAGCCTTGTCAATTTTCTGAGCAAGGTCAGCTTTACAGAGAATGAGACCGCCACGGGGACCTCTTAAGGTTTTGTGAGTAGTTGAGGTTACAACGTGTGCATAGGGAACGGGTGAGGGATGAACACCTGCAGCAACAAGACCTGCAATGTGAGCCATATCAACCATAAGATATGCGCCGACCTCGTCTGCAATTTCTCTGCAGCGCTTGAAGTCGATAACTCTTGAGTATGCACTTGCACCTACAACGATAAGCTTGGGCTGACATTCCTTGGCAAGCTCAAGCATTTTATCATAGTCAATTGTTTCTGTTACATCGTCAACACCGTACTGAACAATATTCCAGTATTTACCTGAAATGTTTACGGGTGAGCCGTGAGAGAGATGACCGCCCTGAGAAAGATTCATACCCATAACGGTATCACCTACCTCAAGAAGAGCGAAGAAAGCGGCAAGGTTTGCACTTGCACCTGAGTGAGGCTGAACGTTTGCGTGCTCTGCACCGAAGAGCTTCTTTGCTCTTTCTCTTGCAATTTCCTCTACCTCGTCAACACAGTGGCATCCGCCGTAGTATCTCTTACCGGGATAGCCTTCTGCGTATTTGTTGGTAAGCACACTGCCTGCAGCAAGAAGAACTGCCTTTGAAACAATGTTTTCGGAAGCGATAAGCTCAATAAAGGTCTGCTGTCTGTCCATTTCTTTTTCACATGCAGCAAAAACCTCACTGTCAAAATTGTTGAGTTCGTCAAAGTATTTAAGCATTATTAGAGTCTCCTGTTTTTTATATATTAGTGGTGGAAAAGCCTCATCTTAGTGAAGGACATTACCATATTATACTTGTTTGCACAGTCGATAACTGCATCGTCTCTGATTGAGCCGCCGGGCTCTGCAATATAGCTTACGCCGCTGCGGTATGCTCTTTCAATATTGTCTGAGAAGGGGAAGAAAGCATCTGAACCGAGAGCAACACCTGAAATAGTTGCAAGATATGCGTCCATTTCTTCTCTTGTGAAGGGCTCAGGTCTTTCGGTAAAGTATTTCTGCCAGTTGCCTTCAGCACATACATCTTCTTCGTTCTTATTGATATAACCGTCGATAACGTTATCTCTGTCAGCTCTTCCGAGAGTGGGAAGGAAGGGGAGATTGAGAACCTTGTCTGCCTGACGGAGATGCCATGTATCAGCCTTTGTACCTGCAAGACGTGTGCAGTGGATTCTTGACTGCTGACCTGCGCCTACACCGATTGCCTGACCGTCAACTGCATAGCAGACGGAGTTGGACTGAGTGTATTTAAGAGTGATGAGAGCAATAATAAGGTCAAGCTTTGCATCAGCTGTAAGGTCTTTATTTTCTGTTACGATATCGGAAAGAAGCTCTTCGTTGATAACGAAGTTATTTCTGCCCTGCTCAAAGGTGATACCGAATACCTGCTTTGTTTCCTGTACAGCAGGAACAAAATCAGGGTCAATCTTAACAACATTGTAGTTGCCGTTTCTCTTTGTCTTTAAAATTTCAAGAGCCTTTTCAGAATAAGAGGGAGCAATAACACCGTCAGAGATTTCTCTCTTGATAAGTCTTGCTGTTGTTTCGTCACATTCGTCGGAAAGGGCAATCCAGTCACCGAAGGAGCTCATTCTGTCAGTACCTCTTGCTCTTGCATAAGCGCAGGCAAGGGGAGATTCGTCAAGACCTTCTATATCATCAACGAAGCAGGCCTTCTTGAGTTTTTCGGGGAGAATCTTACCTACAGCAGCAGAGGTAGGGCTTACGTGCTTGAAGGAAGCTGCACAGCACATACCTGTCTGCTCCTTGATTTCCTTTACAAGCTGCCATGAGTTGAAGGCATCAAGGAAGTTGATGTAGCCGGGTCTGCCTGAAAGGATTTCAATGGGGAGCTCACTGCCGTCATGCATATAAATTTTTGAAGGCTTCTGATTAGGGTTACAGCCGTATTTAAGTTCAAACTCTTTCATTGTAGTATCTCCTTATTGTAGTGAGTGTTTTTATTTGTTCTTGTTTACAACTCTTGTTTCACTTTCACCTGTAGCGATGTCAATATATCTTACGAAAAGAGAAACCTTGTTATCTTCGTTGAGATTAGTCCAGATAAGGTCTGTAAGCTCGTCAATATTCACATCGGGAAGCTCAAGAGTCTTAGG
Source organism: Acutalibacteraceae bacterium (assembly GCA_045649935.1). Classification (GTDB taxonomy): domain Bacteria; phylum Bacillota; class Clostridia; order Oscillospirales; family Acutalibacteraceae; genus UBA6857. The sequence goes on from JAZRQQ010000014.1 coordinate 5,618, forward strand.
CTCACCTTCAAAGGAGGGCAGAGGATTGCCGTCACCGTTGTAGGTGTGGATGAACTTTGCTTTTCCGCAAAGGGGATTGGAGTAAGCATAAGTGAATCTTTCACAGGAGGAGTCATCACCTTCAGCACTCTTGAGAATTGACATAGCATAATTCATATCGTCCTTTTCAAGACGGATAATACCTGAAATTCTCGGAGTAAAGTTAGGTGCGTCATCCTCAAACTCTCTTGTACGCAGAGCCTGTTCAAAGGTCATCTGCTTATCCATAAGGTCGTAGATAGTATCGGTCTGGTCACCGTTGGTAACGATTGTCTTGTTACCGAGAACTCTTACGGGATAATAGATGATAAGGTGAGGGTCAACCATTTTTGCTTCGTCGAAGGCCTTGGTGCGCATTGCGTCGCCTTCAAGAACGAATACACGGTTACGGCTGTTTTCGCTTCTGCCCATAATGAAATATGCAGTAACAGCCTTTTTGCCGTCAGCGCTTTTACCGATCATAATGCCTCTGCCGTGATAAGCAAGAGAATTGAGTTCGTCTTTGATTGTAGAAATTTTCATAGCTTACTCTCCTATATGTACTTTGTTATTTTCTACGTGGAGTCTGTCCTGACAGAAAAGACTGACAGCCTCGGGAAGAATATTCCACTCAGCTTCAACCATAACTCTTTTCTGAAGAACCTCGGGGGTGTCCCCCTCTTTTATTGAGACGGCCTTCTGGAGAATAATCTCACCGCCGTCGGGAATTTCGCTTACAAAATGTACCGTTGCACCCGTTACCTTTACACCCTTTTCAAGAGCTGCCTCATGGACGTGAAGTCCGTAGAAGCCTTTTCCGCAGAAGGAGGGGATAAGTGAGGGGTGAACGTTGATTATTCTGTGAGGATATGTTTTTGTGAAATCCTCGGAAAGGATGCTCATAAAGCCGGCAAGAACAATAAGATCAATTCCGTTTTCAGTAAGAAGAGAAATTATTTTCTCCTCAAAGGCTTTCTGTGAGCCAAGCTCCTTTTTTATAACGGTTTCAGTTTTTATATCTGCCTTTTCTGCACGTGTGAGAGCATAAGCATCTGCAACGTTTGAAATTACAAGGCTGATTTTACCGTTTTTGATAATACCGCTTTTTTCGGCATCAATAAGTGCCTGAAGATTTGTTCCGCCCCCTGAAACAAGGACTGCTATTTTCTTTTCCATCAGAGAAGCACCTTCTCGCCGCCTTCGATGATTTCACCGATTACATAAGCGTCAATGCCGTTTTCCTTAAGAATGGAAAGAAACAGCTCTGTTTCCTCCTTGGGTACGACAATACTCATACCTACGCCCATATTATAGGTGTTGTACATATCACGCTCAGGAATATTTCCCCACTTTGCAATTACGTCAAAGATGGGAAGCACCTTAACGGCAGATTTGTCAATTTTTGCGCAAAGACCGTCAGGAATAGAGCGGGGGATGTTTTCGTAGAAGCCGCCGCCTGTGATATGAGAGATACCCTTGACACTTACCTTTTCAATAAGAGCAAGTACAGGCTTTACATAAATCTTTGTGGGAACAAGAAGAGCCTCTGCAATACTTTTACCGTCAAGCTCTTCACGGGGAACATAAAGCTCAGGGTTATTGTTATCAATATCGAAAACCTTACGGCATAAGCTGAAGCCGTTGGAATGGATACCCGTTGAAGGAAGAGCAATAACCACGTCACCGACAGACATTTTGCTGTTATCAATCATCTTCGGCTTGTCAACTACGCCTACGGCAAAGCCTGCAAGGTCGTAATCCTCCTCAGGCATAAGACCGGGATGCTCTGCAGTTTCACCACCGATAAGAGCTGCACCGGACTGAACACAGCCTTCAGCTACACCGCTGACGATTTCAGCAATCTTTTCGGGAACATTTTTTCCGCAGGCAATATAGTCGAGGAAGTATAAGGGCTTTGCGCCGACACAGATAATATCGTTTACGCACATAGCAACAGCATCAATACCGATAGTATCGTGCTTGTCCATAAGAATAGCAAGCTTTACCTTTGTGCCGCAGCCGTCGGTACCTGAAACGGAAATGGGATGCTCCATTCCGGCAACACAGCTCAGATCAAAGCAGCCGCCGAAGCCGCCTACATCGTCTACAGAGCCTTCGTTACGGGTTCTTGCCACGTGTTTTTTCATAAGCTCCACCGATTTGTAACCGGCGGTAATATCTACGCCTGCAGCTGCATAGCTGGCAGAAAAAGAGTTTTTATGATCCATATTACAGTCTCCTATGTAAATTTTTTATTCTTTTCCGTTCCAACAGTAGGTACATACCTTGTCGGCGGGAAGTCCGATAGCTCTGATAATTCCGTCCAGGGACTGGAATTCGAGAGATGTGAAGTGAAGCTTTTCACAGATAGCGTTTCTTAAGTTCTTTCCGCGCTCTGTGGAGAAATCAGAATATTCGTCGATATGTCTGAGACCCTCTTCACCCTCAAGCTCAACTATGGTGCTTCGTGCAATAAGCTCCATTTCTGAGGTTGCTCTTGAGAAATTAAGATATTTACAGCTGTACATAATCGGCGGACAGGCTGAACGGATATGAACTTCCTTTGCACCGTTTTCATAAAGGAATTCTACGGTTTCACGAAGCTGTGTACCGCGTACGATACTGTCGTCAACAAAAAGCAGCTTTTTGCCGTGTATCAGATCGTGAACGGGAATCTGCTTCATCTTTGCCACACGGTTTCTTTCCTTCTGATTAACGGGAGTAAAGCTTCGTGCCCATGTAGGTGTGTACTTGATGAAGGGACGGGCAAACTGAATTCTGCTTTCGTGAGAATAGCCGATAGCATGGGGAGTGCCGGAATCAGGAACACCGCTGACAAAGTCGATATCCTGGGCAACACCGTTTATACGGTCTGTCTCAGCCATAATTTTGCCGTTGTTGTATCTCATTACCTCAACATTTACGCCTTCGTAGCAAGAGGTTGAGTAGCCGTAATAAGCCCAGAGGAAGGCACAGATTTTAGTTTTTTCACCTGCTTCCTTCAGAACTCTGAAGGAGTCGGCTGTGAATTCAACAACCTCACCGGGACCCAGCTCCTTAAAGTCATCATAGCCTAACTTTTTATAAGCAAAGTCTTCAAATGAAACACAGTAGCCGTCCTCGTTATGACCTATCAGAACGGGAATTCTTCCGAGTCTGTCACGGGCAGCAATAATTCTGCCGTCATCGGTAAGAATCAGTATTGATGCTGTACCGTCAATAAGGCTCTGAGCATAGGTAATGCCGTCAGCGAAGTTGTCCTTACGGTTAATCAATGCCGCAACAAGCTCCGTTGAGTTGGTACCCTCGTTTGTGACGGCACCGAAATGACCTCCGTTGGTAAAAAGGAAATCTTCAACCAGCTGCTCTCTGTTATTGATAAGACCGATAATACAGATAGTATAAAGACCGAGCTTTGAACGGATAAGCAGGGGCTGAGCCTCAGAGTCACTGATACAACCGATTGCAGCATTACCTGTCATAGTGCTTGAAATATTTTCAAACTTTGTTCTGAAAGGGGAATTTTCAATTTTATGAATTTTACGTTGCAGACCTTTTTTCTCGTCGTATGCAGCCATACCGCCGCGACGGGTACCAAGGTGAGAGTGATAGTCAGTACCGAAGAATACATCCAGAACCGTATCGTTCTTACTGACTGCGCCAAAAAAACCACCCATTTATTTGCTCCTTAAGTTGGCGGGTACAATCCGGAACAGTTTTTTGAATAAGGATTTCCGCCAATCTATTGTTAAAATACTCGTAAATCCGGAAGGATTTACTGCGTTTTGTGCCTCAGCTTGACAAAAATCCTTTATTCAAAAAATCTTC
>JAZRQQ010000015.1:0-18238 GCA_045649935.1 Acutalibacteraceae bacterium
GATCTGCAAAAATAAAAGCACCGCCTCCCCTCCATAAAACCTTCCCTCGTTGCTCCCTGTAAGAAGAAAACTGCAACCTCCCCTCCACATAATAAAATCGATGGGCATAAATTCTTACCGCCTCCTACCTTTGCGGAAAGGGACGAAAAAGAAAAAGCCGCAGTTTCCCGCGGCCACAATTATTTACTATTCATTATTCATCAACCCCTACCTGGCGGGCACAACCCTTCTCCTACAACTCTCTGCAGCGCAATTCTGTATTCATTTGCGTGCAAACGGTACCGCCTTGTTCACCGCTACAGCAACAATAACTCCGCCGATTGTATCAATGAGTCGGTGTGCCGCATAAATAAAGGGAGGCTCATCCTTTATTGAGAAGATTATAATCAGAAAAATCATACCGCTTGTAGCTGTGATTTCGTTGTGAGAGAAAGCTGTTGAAAGATAAATAATTGCAACAATAAAGATAAAAACCGTAGCATAGTAAAAAAACTCTTTGTTTATTATCTGATTAAGCCATATATGAAGAACGGCAAAGGCTCCGCCCACAAAGGTGCCGACAATACGGGAAATCCCCGTTTTACAGCTGCTTTTTATGGTGTTTCCTACGGCAACGAGTGCCGAAAGGGAAGAATAAAGGGGAGTAGAACGCACGAATATAAAGTTGAAAGCATTTTCGAAGAAGCCGAAATCTGCATTTTCAGCTATAAACGAAAAAATTCTTGTAAAAATAATACAAACCATAACTGCCGTTGCCGTTTTGATATTTCTCATTCCGACAGCAGTCTTTTTTATTTTCAAATAAACGCCTCCTTCGGTTGTCTGTCACTCTTTAGTTTTTCTGTAAGGGGTGTCAAATATTCAGCCTCTGTGAATATAATGAAATGAGGTGATAATATGAACTGCTCGGTTACAGAGCTTCGGAATAAAGAGGTTATAAATACTAAGAACGGATGCCGTCTCGGCTGTGTGAGTGATGTGGAGATATGCTGTGAAAACGGCAGTCTTACGGCTGTGATAATATGGAAAAAAGGACGCCTCTCTCCCTTCGGCAGCTGTGCAGATGATATAAGAATACCCTGGTGTGATATTCAGGTTATCGGTGACGATACAATTCTTGTCTGCTCGGATAATTGCAGTTGTGAAAGGGAATGCAGAGATAAAAAGAAGCTTTTTGATTTTATATTCAGATAGAAGAAGGATTTTTCTATTGACCTTATAAAGGAATAGGAATATAATTAAATAGATTATAAGAGAAAATATAGGATTTTTTCGGAGGAAAATTATGAAGAATAAAGAAATACTCGGAAAGCTTACCCTTGAAGAAAAGGCTGAGCTTTGCACAGGTAAGGATTTCTGGCATCTCAATGCTGTAGAAAGGCTCGGTATACCCTCGGTCACCGTTACTGACGGACCTCACGGTCTGAGGCTTCAGAATCCCGACGGAAACAAAAAGGGCCTTCTCAATTCCGTGCCTGCAACCTGCTTCCCTACGGCAGTAACAGCTGCCTGCTCCTGGGATAAGGAGCTTGTTGAAAAAATGGGTGAGGCTATGGGTGAAGAGTGCCTTAAGGAAAGGGTAAGCGTAATTCTCGGACCCGGTGTGAATATGAAAAGGTCACCTCTGTGCGGAAGAAACTTCGAATATTATTCTGAGGATCCTCTTCTTGCAGGTGAGCTTGCCGCAAGCCTTATAAAGGGTATTCAGTCAAAGGGCGTAGGTACATCGGTAAAGCACTTTGCCGTCAACAGTCAGGAAAAAAGAAGAATGATTATTGACAGCGTTGTTGACGAGAGAGCACTCAGGGAGATTTATCTCACTGCTTTTGAAATTGCCGTAAAGAAGGCTCAGCCCTGGACGGTAATGAATGCCTATAACAAGGTCAACGGTACCTACTGCTCCGATAACGGATATCTGCAGAACAGAATTCTCCGTGATGAGTGGGGCTTTGAGGGTGTTGTTGTAACGGATTGGGGTGCAGCCAACGACAGAGTAAAGGGCATAAAAAACGGCAACGACCTTGAAATGCCCTCTTCAGGCGGATACAACAGCAAAAAGCTTTGTGATGCTGTAAGAAACGGTGTTCTTGAGGAAAAGTACCTTGATATTGCCGCTGACCGAGTGCTTACTCTTATCGGTAAGTCGGCAGAGGTGCTGGGTGACTATGAATACGATGCCGAAGCGCACCATAAGCTTGCAGCTGAAATCTGTGCTTCCTCGGTGGTGCTTCTTAAAAACGAAGATAATATTCTCCCTCTTTCAAAGGACAGAAGGGTTGCAGTAATCGGTGAAATGGCAAGAGCGCCGAGATATCAGGGCACAGGCTCATCTCTTATCAATCCCACAAAGCTCAGTGATGCCTTCGAGGGACTTATGCAGGAGGGCTACAAGGTAACCTTTGCTCCCGGTTATTATAAGAAAAAGGACGAGCTTAACGAAATGATGCTCAGAGATGCAAAGCTTGTTGCATCAAGAGCTGATACGGTGCTTCTCTTTATCGGTCTTACAGAGGAATATGAAAGCGAAGGCTTTGACCGTACTCATCTTGAGCTTCCCTCTTCACACAATAAGCTTGTGGAAGAGATTCTTTCCGTCAACGAAAATGTTATTGTTGTTCTTTCGGGTGGCTCACCTGTAAGAATGCCCTGGCTTAAGAAGGTAAAGGCTGTAGTTAACGGTTATCTCGGCGGTCAGGCAGGCGGTAAGGCAGTTGCACAGATTATTTCGGGCGCTGTCTGCCCTTCAGGTAAGCTTGCAGAAACTTATCCTCTTTCTCTTGAGGATACTCCCTGCTATAAATATTTCCCCGGCACCGACAGAACAGCCGAGCACAGAGAAAGCGTATATATCGGCTACAGATATTATGATACAGCTGAAAAGAAGGTGCTTTTCCCCTTCGGCTACGGTCTTTCATATACAGAATTTGAGTATTCATCCCTTAAGCTTTCGGCAGATAATATAAAGGATACGGACACTCTGACCCTTACCTATAAAATAAAGAACGTGGGTGACAGAGACGGCGCCGAGGTTTCACAGATATACGTTTCCGACTGTGAAAGCACAATATTCCGACCGAAGAAGGAGCTTCGTGCCTTCAGTAAGGTGTTCCTTAAAGCCGGTGAAGAAAAGGAAATAACCGTGGAGCTTTCAAAGAGAGCCTTTGCATACTATAATACAGGTATTGCAGACTGGCACGTTGAAAGCGGTGACTTTGAAATTCTTGTAGGCGCTTCTGTTGAGGATATAAGACTTAAGGCAAAGGTGAATGTTACCTCCTCACAGCCTGAGGTTACCGTACCTGATTTCACAAGCAGTGCACCCTGCTATTACGGTGCAGATATAAATGTAATACCCGACAGCGCCTTCAGGGCAGTTCTCGGAAGGGATATTCCTCCTGCATATGCCGATATGAGTGAAAGAATAACTCTTACCAATTCTTTAGGCGATGCTTCCCATACAAAGTGGGGAGGAAGAATAATCTCCCTTATTGATACGGCGGCATCTAAGATTGCCGACCCTGATGACCCCAACAGCGGTATGCTCAAATCAATGGCACTTGAAATTCCCATAAGAGACTTCGTTTCAATGAGTCAGGGCGTGTTTACGGAAAAAATGGCTGAGGGACTTCTTACGGTGCTCAACGGTGAAGGCACGGCAGCCGGTATGGCAAAAATTGTTGCAGGACTTGTGCCGGCTCTCAGTAAGCTTCCCGAGCTTATCAGATCAATATAAAGGAGAAAATAAAATGTCTAAGATAATTACACTTATTATTACGGTTATTATGCTTATTGAATCTGTCCCCCTTATAGGAACACCTGTTCTTACCGTTGATGCGGCAGACAGAGGAGACAGAGTCTCAACCTATGCTACGGGCTTTCTTTACGGACTTGCAGAGCCGGGTGTACCAAGTGATGCTATGACAGAAAGCCTTGATATTGCCTCTGTTTCCCAGAAGGTTATCGGAGGTCTTCAGCATCCTACGGGTGATGTTGACAGACTTTCCGGACAGCTCAGTGAATGTGACTACAGAGTAGTATATCTTCAGGATACCTTTGACACCTGGTACTACTGCCATAAGGAAATTATGGAAATGCGTGCTGCAGGTACATATGACTGGAGAGTATTCCTTGAAGAAAGATATCTCCCCATAGTTGAAGAAAAGGTCAGAGAGCTTTCGGCAAAGGATTATGCTGATGATATCGTTTACTGTATTTACAATGAATGTGACAATGCAATATGGTTCGGTAACTATGTTGACGGAAATGTTCACTATGACGATATCGGCAGAAAGAATTTCTATGAAGCATGGAAGATAACCTATGACCTTGTAAAGAGCATTGACCCCGATGCAAAAATCGGCGGACCCGGCTTCTGTGATTATGAAACGGGTAAAATCACGGGCTTTATGGAATATGCTTCAGAGAACAGCTGTGTTCCCGAAATTATGATTTACCATGAGCTGGGCTACTGGTCAATTCCCGACTGGCATTTACACGTTGAGGATTACCGCCGTATAGAGTCTGAGCTCGGTATCAGCGAGCTTCCCATTATCGTAACGGAATACGGCACTATGGAGGATTGCGGAAATCCTGCAGCTATGGCTCATTATATCTTTGCTATGGAAAGAAGCAATGTATACGGCAATATGGCTTTCTGGAGACTTGCCAACAATCTTAACGATACTGCCGCTGACGATAACTCACCTAACTCAAACTGGTGGCTTTACCGTAAGTATGCGGAAATGGAAGGTCAGCACCTTGCAACAAGCAGCAAGTCTCAGGGTGAATACAATTATATGAACAGACACGACGGTATTGCTTCAATTACCGACGATGAGACGAAGATAAATATTATCACAAACGGCAGCGCAAAAAGAAAGGCAGTAAAGCTTGAGAATCTCGGTGATACGGACCTTGGCTCAACAGTTGACGTAACCGTTGAATGTGTATATTATTCAGGTCTTTCAGGTATTGTAAGTGAGCCGATAACTCTCAGAAAATACAAGACAAGCCTTTCCTTCGGCTCACTTAATATCAATATTCCCGCAACGGACAGCAATTCTGTTTACTTTATTACCGTTGAAAAGCACGAGGGAGAAATTGAGGCAGTACGCAACACCAACATCCCCGTAAGATATGAATTCGAAAAGGGTAAGCTTCTCGGTGACGCCTATACCTATGACAGCGCCTATGCAACAACAGGTGAAAAGGAAGGTATGGTCGGCGGAATGGAGAAGGAGGGTGACGGTGTAAGAATCAACGTCAATGTTTCCGAAGCAGGCAGATACAGACTCAGTATTATCTACGGCAAGCATAACGACAGCGGTATTGCAAAGGAAAGAGATTACGGCAGAGTCAACTTTACTCTTAACGGTGAGACTCAGGTGCTTATGCTTGAAAATACAATCAAGAGTGAATATACAACTCTCAAAACTATTGAGGCTGACCTTCGCTGGGGCATAAATACAATTGAATTTACCAACAACGACGGCACCTATGTCCTTGACAGTATTATTGTATCAAAGGCAGAGGATGACAGTAAAATATCTGTTCTTGAGGACAGCACAGACGGTACAGCTTATCTTGCCGTTGCTCCCTATGACGGCTACTTCAGAATTGATATGGGTGACACAGAGTGTGAAATAACAGTTGACGGTGCAAAGGGCACGGCAAAGACAGGTTCAGTCCTTTATCTGAGAAGAGGTCTTAACGAAATCACCTTTGCTTCAGCTGTAGAAAAACCCGTAATCACAGAAGGCTCACCCAACTCAGCAATTATTTCTGCTGTGGCTGAGAGCCTTGAACTCGGTGACGGTGCAGAAGTTTTCACGGATAAATACGGTAATACCTATGTAGGAAATATAAACGGCAACGGCGGTATGGCTACCTTTACAGCATATGCTCCCGAAGCAGGCGACTACCGTGTAACTGTTCTTTATTCCAATAATTCTGAGGGCGGCGCACACGATTATAACGTTGACCTTATCGAAAGATATCTGACCGTAAGCGTAAACGGCGGTGAGGGTGAGGATATTTTCTTCAGAAATACATACAGTGACTATACTTATAAGACTGTTACCTTCAATATCACTCTCGCTGAGGGCACAAATACCGTTGCTTTTTCGAATTCCGGTGAATATACCTTTGCAGGTCTTGACAGTGTGGCACCCTTTGTGAAATCAGTTACCGTAAATGAAGCGGTTTCATAAATATGCAGAATTATTCAGAAAATTGCATAAAACAGTTGACAATGCATAGCTTTGGTGATAGAATATCCACTATCACATTAACGGAGGTTAATTTATTATGAAAAAACTTTTAGCAATTGCCCTTGCAGCAGTTATGCTCTTCGCATTCGCAGCATGCGGCGGTAATGACACAAACACAGACGCAGACACAACAGCAGCTGTAAGCGAAAACGAAGCCAAGGAGCTCGTTAAGCTTATCGACATCCAGCTTTCAAGTGAAGAATATGCTTTCGGCGTTGACAAGAATCAGCCTGAGCTTCTCAATGATGTAAACGCATTCATTGAAAAGATTCTCGCAGACGGTACATTCGAAGCTATCTGTAACAAGTATCTCGGTAAGGGCACACCCGAAGGTGTTGAATCTGCTGCTCCCGATGCTTCAAAGGATCAGCTCGTAGTTGCAACAAATGCTGAATTCGCTCCCTTCGAATACAAGGAAGGCGACCTTTACTACGGTATCGATATGGAAGTTGCTGCTCTTCTTGCAAAGGAACTCGGGAAAGAGCTTGTAATCGACAATATGGACTTTGACTCTGTATGTCTTGCAGTAGGTCAGCAGAAGTGCGATATCGCTATTGCAGGTCTTTCAATCAACCCTGAAAGAGAAGAATCCGTAACCTTCACAGCTCCTTACTACAAGTCAGCTCAGAAGATTATCGTAAAGGCAGACGACACAAGATTTGACGAATGTAAAACAGCTGAAGATGTAGAAGCAGTTCTTGCTGCTCTTGCTGAAGGCACAAAGATCGGTGCTCAGACAGGTACAACAGGTCAGTCTTACATCGAGGGTAACGATGCATTCGGCTTTGCAGGTATTGCAAATGCTGAGGCTGTAACTTATGACAGCGCTGCTCTTGCAACTCAGGATCTTGTAAACGGCAACCTTGATTTCGTTATCGTTGACGCTGACCCTGCAGTTTCAATCGTTGAAACAATCAACGGCTGATAAAATTCAATAACTATCCGCAATACCTCACTTTTTAAGTGGGGCATTGCTTTGTGTAAAGAGGTAAATCAGAGGTATAATTATGCTTGGTTTTGATGTAAAAATTGATAAATTTCTCGAGCAGTTTATAGATAAAGGCGCTTATGAAAGTGTTCTTGAAGGCTTGCAGAATACTATGCTTATAGCTGTAAGCGGTCTTTTTATCGGTATTCTTATCGGTACACTTATTGCCGTTGTGAGAGTTCTTCCCAAATATAAGACTCTTCCGAAGCTTCTTGACGGTATCTGCTCCTTCTATGTAGGACTCTTCCGCGGCACTCCCATTGTGGTACAGCTGCTTGTTTTCTACTATGTAGTTCTTCCTCTTCTCGGCTTCAACCGTGTTGATTCCGTAAGTGTTGCCACTATCGTTTTCGGTATGAATTCGGGCGCATACATTTCGGAAATTATGCGAAGCGGTATCCTCTCCGTTGACCCCGGTCAGATGGAGGGCGGCAGAAGTGTAGGTATGTCCTACGGCGCAACAATGATAAAAATTGTTATCCCTCAGGCAATCAAGAATATTCTTCCTACTCTCGGCAACGAGTTTATTGCTCTTGTAAAGGAAACCTCCGTTGTTTCCTTTGTCGGCGCAACAGACCTTTATAAGGCCTTCAGAAGTATCGGCAGCCGTACCTATGAATATATGGTGCCTTATCTTGTAATGGCAGTTATTTATATCGTAATCGTTATGGCAATTACCCTGCTTATCAAGCTTATGGAAAGGAGACTGAGGAAGAGTGACAGATAACATTAAAAACACAGTATCTGAGGAAAATCTTATTGTTGTAGACGGACTCTGCAAGGATTTCGGTAAAAACAAGGTTCTCAAGAATATCTCCACTACTATCAAAAAGGGTGAGAAGGTAGTTGTTATCGGACCCTCAGGCTCAGGTAAAAGTACATTCCTTCGCTGCCTTAACTGTATGGAGGACCCCACAGGCGGTGCAATAATCTTCCGTGGTGAAAATATTGCCGATATGAAGGTTGATATCAATCTTCACCGTCAGAAAATGGGTATGGTGTTCCAGCACTTCAATCTTTTTGCCAACAAGACCGTTATTGAAAACATTATGATGGCTCCCGTCTATGTAGGCAAGAAGAATCTCAGAAAGCAGAAAAGAGACAATCTGCTTATAAAGCTTCACCTTAAAAAGGGTGAGGTAACAGCTCCTGCAACCTCTGCTGCTGAAATAAAGAAGCAGGCAAGAGAAAGAGCTGTTGAGCTTCTTAAGAGAATCGGACTTGAAGAAAAGGCTGATGCCTATCCCTCTTCACTTTCCGGCGGTCAGAAGCAGAGAGTGGCAATTGTACGTTCTCTTGCTATGGAGCCTGACGTGATTCTCTTTGACGAGCCTACCTCGGCTCTTGACCCGGAAATGGTAGGTGAGGTGCTTGAGCTTATGAAGGACCTTGCCAATCAGGGTATGACAATGGTTGTTGTCACCCACGAAATGGGCTTTGCCAAGGAAGTCGGCACAAGAATTCTCTTTATGGATGAGGGACGTATTATTGAAGAGGCACCTCCTGCAGAATTCTTTGCAAATCCTCAGAGTGACAGAGCAAAGGAATTCCTTTCAAAGGTGCTTTAAGCTGAAAAAATAAAAAAATACAGATATTTAAGGACAGAATGTAAATTTCTGTCCTTTTTTCTGTTTCTGAGGCTAAGGTCAAATTTTTTATACATAAAACAAGGGCAAAATTTGCGTGTTTTATGCAAAACTATACCCATTTTCCGCAAAATATTTTTATGTTGACAAGTCCGTTTTTTGTCTGTAGAATTAATAGTGACAGTAGTAAAACCGGTGTTTTACTGTACTGTCTTTAATTATTATTGGCAAAAGAAAATGATTGAAGAAAGGAGATAATATATGTCGAAGCAAAAGGATTCGTTAATCTTTTATTACGGCTGGTTTGAGGACTTCAAAAATCTCAGCAAAACAGAAATAGCCGATGTAGTGATGGCTGCCTATGACTATGAAATCAACGGTGTTGTCACCGAGCTTAAAAGCCGAAGCGCAAGGATAGTTCTGCGCAACATAACAAAGATGCTTGATATAAACAGACAGAAATATGATGAGAAATGTGAAAAAAACAGAAGCAATGCCGCCAGCCGATGGGAAAGGGAGAAAAAGAATACAGAGTCAGAGGAATGCGAACGCATGCGATCGCATACGAACGCATCATTTCGCATTTCAGAAAATGCGAAAAATGCCGATACTGTATATGTTAATGAAAAGGAAACTTATAAGGATACTTATAATGATAATGTGTATGTAAATGATAATGATGAAAGCTCTTCTTCGGGGGAAGAAACACATACATATAAAAAGCTATACGGTGTATTTTCCAATATTTCTCTTGAGGAGCAGGAGTATGAAGAATTTGTAAGGATGCATCCCTCGGATTATCAGCAGAGGATAGATTCCATGTCCTCTTATATGAAGGCTCAGGGAAAGACCTATAAGGATGATTTTGCAAGGCTGTGCAGCTGGAAGCTTTATGATAAAGAGGAGGAAAAGTCACAGAATAGCAGTGCTCCCTCTTATGATGCTGATGCCTATATGAAGAAGTCACTTTATCCCGTATATAAAAGTCAGTCATAGAAAATATAAGTTAAAGCATACATAGTTTAAAAAAATACCTGAAAGGTATTTATCTTTTTCTCTTTATGTAGTATAATAAATCGAATATGCCTATTCTTATGAAAAGGAGGAAGTAATACTATGTTTGTTGATAAAGCGAAAATATTTATTAAAGCAGGTAACGGCGGTAACGGAGCAGTTGCCTTCCACCGTGAGAAGTACGTAGCTTCGGGCGGTCCCGACGGCGGTGACGGCGGTAAGGGCGGCGATATTGTATTCGTTGTTGACGATAACCTTTCAACTCTTAACGATTTCAAATATAAAAGAAAATATAAGGCTCCTGCCGGAAATGACGGTCAGGGCGGACGCAGAAACGGAAGAAAAGCCGAGGATCTTATTATAAAGGTTCCCAGAGGTACCGTAATAAGAGAAGCTGAAAGCGGAGTTATTATGGCAGATATGTCCACAGGCGAAAGCTTTATTGCCGCAAAGGGTGGTAAGGGCGGCTGGGGTAACGCACACTTTGCTACAGCAACAAGACAGACTCCCCGTTTTGCAAAGGGCGGTATGCCCGGTGAAGAGTGGGAGGTTACTCTTGAATTAAAGCTTCTTGCCGATGTGGGACTTTTAGGCTTCCCCAATGTAGGCAAGTCAAGCTTTATCTCCGTTGTAAGTCAGGCAAAGCCCATTATTGCCGACTATCATTTCACAACTATCACACCTGTTCTCGGTGTTGTTTCAATGGGTGAGGGAAGCTCCTTTGTAATTGCAGATATTCCCGGACTTATTGAGGGCGCAAGTGAGGGCGTAGGTCTCGGCCACGAATTTTTAAGACACGTTGACCGCTGCAGAATGCTTCTTCATATTGTTGACGTTGCAGGCAGTGAGGGAAGAGACCCCATAGAGGATTTTGAAAAAATCAATCTTGAGCTTGAACGCTTCAACCCTGAGCTTGCAAAAAGACCGCAGATTGTTGCGGCAAATAAAATCGACCTTGCCGACGATGAGCAGAGGGAAAGATTCAGAAGCTATATTGAAGAAAAGGGATATCAGTACTTCGAAATGTGTGCGCCTATTCTTGAGGGCACCAAGGAGGTTATTGATGCAGTAGCAGCTCTTCTTGCCACTCTGCCCCCCGTAATCAGATACGAAAAGGAAGAAATTCCCCTTGAGACTCTTCTTAAAAAGCAGGATACAGGCTTTACGGTTACTGTTGAGGACGATGTTTATATCGTTGAAGCTCCCTTCCTTATCCGTGTCCTTTGCAAGACGGACCTTGACGACTACGAATCTCTTCAGTATTTCCAGAGAGTTCTTATTTCAAGCGGTATCATTGATGCTCTGCGTGAAAAAGGAATACAGGAAGGCGATATAGTCAGCATCTACGATTTTGAATTTGAATTTATGAATTAAGGATTTTTAAATGAACAGATTAACAGATAAAAGCTGCGATGTGAAAATGCTCAGTCCCCTTAACCTTGCCTTTGTGGGAGATACGGTGTTCGACCTTTTCGTAAGGGAAACCCTTGTCTGTCAGGCAAACAGACCTGTAAACAAGCTTCACCAGAAGGCAACAGGACTTGTAAAGGCATCCTCGCAGGCTAAGGCAGCAGAAAAAATCAGGGACTTTCTCACCGAAGAGGAGCAGTCAGTTTTAAGGCGCGGCAGAAACGCTCATACCAATCATAAGGCGAAGAATATGAGTGAGGCTGATTATCACCTTGCAACGGGACTTGAGGCTCTTTTCGGTTATCTGTATCTCAAAGGGGAGACAGACCGTCTTCGTGAGATTTTCCGTATGATTATTGAGGAGGAAGAAGGATGAACGTTTTTAATCCGGGCGGAAGCAACGACGGCTTCTGGCTTATAAAGACAGCAGAAAAAAAGGTGAACGTAAAGGGTGCAGCCTATCTTGACCTGATGCTCTGTGACAAAAACGGAGAAATCAGCGGTAAGCTCTGGGACTACAGTGAGCTTGTCCACGGTGTATATGAGGCGGGCGACCTTGTAAAAATAAGAGGCAGTGTAAGTCAGTACAACGGCAATGACCAGCTGAGAATTGACCGTATAAGAAAGGTCAACGACAATGACGGAGTAGATGTTTCCGACTTTGTTCCTACAGCTGAATATTCCGGTGAAATGATGCTCGGTCAGATAATGAACGTCATCGCTTCCGTAAAGGACGAAGAGCTTAAGAGACTTACCCTTGCTCTTGTAAAGGACAGAGAAAAGGAAATCCTCTTCTGGCCTGCAGCATTCAGGCTTCATCACGCAATGAGAGGCGGTCTGCTTTACCATACTCTTTCAATTATCAAGCTCTGTGAGGGCGTATGTCTTCTTTATCCTGCTGTTGACAGAGATTTACTTATGTGCGGTGCAATTGTTCACGACCTTTGCAAGATTGATGAATTTGATATAAGCTCTGCAGGACTTGTAACGGGATACTCCGTCAGAGGTGAGCTTTTAGGTCATCTTGTGATGGGTGCTATGAAAATAGGTGAAAAGGCTAAGGAAATCGGTGTGCCCGAGGAAAAGGCAATGCTTTTACAGCATATGGTTATTTCACATCACGGTGAGCCTGATTTCGGCGCTGCCGTAAGACCTATGTTCCTTGAAGCTGAAATCTTAAGTCAGCTTGACAAGCTTGACGCAACTATAAACGAAATTACGACTGTTGTAGGTGAGCTTCCCAACGGTGAATTTTCACAGAGACAGTGGGCTCTTGACAACAGAAAGCTTTATAACCACGCAAGAAAAGAAGTAAGCACAAAGGCAAATCTTGACTGAAAAGATAATAGTTAGTTGCAGATTGTGAACGGAAAGTCATAAACATTATCAAAAAAATGTGCTGAAAAAGCGGTAAAATTAAGTAAAAAGGTAGAAAATAACGAAAGACTGTTGCATTTTTAATTAAAAAGTGTGATAATATACTGTAACTTTACGCCAAGGAGGGCTCTGCATGAGAGTAATTACAGGCTCCGCCAGAGGCAGAAGGCTCATCACTCTTGAGGGTGATGATGTCAGACCTACAACGGATATAGTCAAAGAAGCTATGTTCTCGATTATTCAGTTTGAGGTTGAGGGCAGCAGAATTCTTGACCTTTTCGGCGGCTGCGGTCAGCTTTCCGTCGAAGCTCTTTCCCGAGGTGCTGAAAGCGCTGTTATTGTAGACAGCAGCAAAAAGAGCATTGAGGTTATAAAGAAAAATCTTGAAACCACAGGCTTTACAAAAAAGGCTGTTGTTATAAACAGTGACGCAGGGGCTTTTCTTTCAAGAAGAAGCGAAAAATACGATATCGCTCTTATAGATCCGCCTTACAGCAAGGGTATAATTGAAAAGGTATTACCTCTTCTTCCTGATGTAATGGAGGAAACGGGTGTGATAATCTGTGAAGCGCCCTACGGTGACGTTCTTCCCGAAGAAGCCGGTGAATTCCGACTTATAAAGAAGTACCGCTACGGCAAGACCGGACTCTTCCTTTACAGGATTCCCGAAAAGGAGGAAGACTGATATGAAAGAAAGAATAGCAGTTTATCCCGGTTCCTTTGACCCGGTTACAAGCGGTCATCTGGATATTATCAGAAGAAGTGCAAAGCTCTTCGATAAAATTATCGTTGTCGTTATGTCCAACTACAGAAAAATAGGCTCCTATGCTTTCACCGTTGAAGAAAGAACGGAGCTTTTAAGAAAATGTACCAAGGATATCCCTAACGTCAGCGTTGATTCATACATGGGGCTTCTTGCCGATTACGCAAGACAGCACGAGGCTGTTGCGATAATCAAGGGGCTGAGAGCTGTCTCCGATTTCGAGGACGAGTTCCAGCAGGCTCTTGTTAACAAGAGGCTCAATGACAGCACCGAAACGGTGTTTATGGCAGCAAATACCGAGCACATGTTCCTGAGCTCAAGCCTTATCAAGCAGGTTTGTATGCTCGACGGCGATATATCTCCGTTTATTCCTGCGGAGATTTCCGATGATATTATTGAAAAGTTAAAGAAAGGGTAAGTTAAAATGTCAAATTTTTACAATCTTGAAACAGATCTTGAAGTAGAAGACGTAGTAACAGAAGAAGAGTACGAGGAAATTACCGATTTCGGTGATTACAGTGCCGCTGACGCAGAAGCAAGATGGGGCGCAATGGATTTCGACCAGCTCGTTGTTGAAATGGAAGGCCTTGTATCAAGAGGCAAGAGATTCTTCTTCTCAAAGACAAAGAGAATCGTTGAAGGTAAGGATATTGCAATGCTTGCTGAATACATTCAGGCAAGATTCCCCGACGAAATCGTATCAGCTAACGATATTATTTCAAGAGAAGCTACCATCATCAACGATGCAACTGCAAAGAGCAATTCAATTATTGCAACTGCACGTAAGCAGGAAACAGAAATCTCCAACTCTGCAAAGACATATTATGCTGAGACTATCAAAAAGGCTCAGGAGGACGCTGCAACTATTATTGCACGTGCAAACGCTCAGGCTGAAGATATGGTTCAGGAGCACAACATCACCCGTCTTGCAAGAGAAAGAGCAGAGCAGATCAAGCTCAGCACCGAGCAGGAAACACAGGCTATGATTGCAAAGACAACTGCTGACTGCGAAGAGCTCAAGGCTCAGGCTAAGGAGTGGACAATCGGTATTGTTGAAGGCGCACGTAACTTTGTTACCAACGGTCTTGCAGGCTATCAGAGCGTTGCAATGCAGAGCCTTGACAACATCAACATTGTAAACAAGCAGTTCCAGAGTGAGTATTCCGTTCAGGTAAGAAACCTCGGTATTGACGGCAATAACTAAAAGAAATAAAGAAAGACTGTCTTCGGGCAGTCTTTTAGTCTGTCGATAAAGTCACAAGAACAACAATGCCCCAAAATATATAGAATTTTCAGAAAAAAATAAACTAACGGTAAATGAAAAACGGACGGAACATCGAATTTCGTCCGTTTTTGGCATTGTTTTGCCCTTTTTTCACCCTCTCGGAGTACCTTTGTACGCCTTCGGGGTGAAGAAAAGGGCTCTTGTAACTTTCTCGGCATATGTGTGCCTTTGAGGCGGAAAATGTGATTTGCGTTTTGCGGACACGCGAGCCGTGTCCCTACGGCAGCGTTTTTTTGTAGGTGGATTGTTTGGGAAAATGTGTGCGTGTCTTGAGGTAGAAAAAGGGCGGTTGTTGTTACGGACAGGGTGAGGGGGCGGACGGTGTTTTTTTGCGGAAAATCCGTTTTGTGAAAACCTCTTGCCAAATTTCTCTGCATATGATAAAATATATTGATTATTCCAATGGGGTGATATTTTGGCTAAGAAAAAAGAAAATATAAGAAACTTTTCCATCATTGCCCATATCGACCACGGTAAAAGTACCCTTGCCGACAGACTTCTTGAAATGACCGACTCCGTCGCCAAGAGAGATATGTCTGCACAGATACTCGACGATATGGACCTTGAAAGAGAAAGAGGTATAACTATCAAGGCTCACGCCGTAAAGCTTGACTATAAGGCAAAGGACGGCGAAACCTACGAGCTTAATCTTATTGATACACCGGGTCACGTTGACTTCAACTATGAGGTTTCACGTTCACTTGCAGCCTGTGAGGGAGCAGTGCTTATTATTGACGCTTCCCAGGGTATTGAGGCACAGACCCTTGCAAACACTTATCTTGCTCTTGACCACGATCTTGAGCTTGTACCCGTTATCAATAAAATCGACCTTCCCGCCGCCGAGCCTGACAGAGTTGCTGCCGAGGTTGAGGAGGTAATCGGTCTTGACTGTATGAGCGCTCCGAGAGTTTCGGCAAAGACCGGAGAAAACATCGGAGATGTTCTTGAAAGAATTGTTGCAGATATTCCCGCACCCTCCGATTGTGACGACAGCGCACCTCTCAAGGCGCTTATTTTCGACTCTGTATACGATAACTACAAGGGTGTTATTGTTTATGTCCGTGTTATGCAGGGTACTCTCAAAGCAGGTGAAACCCTTCGTATGATGGCAACGGGCGCTGAGTTCAACGTTGTTGAGGTCGGTTATATGAGAGCTACAGGACTTGAGCCCTGTAAGGAGCTTTCCTCCGGTGAGGTAGGCTATATCACTGCTTCAATCAAAACCGTACGTGATGCCAAGGTCGGTGACACCGTAACAAAGGTACAGAATGCCGCTACGCAAGCTCTTCCCGGCTACAGAAAGGTAAACCCCATGGTTTACTGCGGTGTATATCCTGCTGACGGTGCAGACTATGAGGCTCTCCGTGATGCTCTTGAAAAGCTTCAGCTTAACGATGCTTCACTTTCCTATGAGCCTGAAACCTCAGGTGCTCTGGGCTTCGGCTTCAGATGTGGCTTTTTGGGTCTTCTTCATCTTGAAATAATTCAGGAAAGACTTGAAAGAGAATATGACCTTGACCTTGTTACAACGGTACCCTCTGTTGTATATAAAATACATCTTACTGACGGTACTGTCCTTGAGGTTGACAATCCTACCCACTATCCTGAGCAGGCAGTAATTGACTACTGTGAGGAGCCGATTACCAACGCTCATATCTACTCTCCCTCTGATTATGTAGGCTCAATTATGGATCTTTGTCAGGACAGACGAGGCATTTTCAAGGATATGAAATATATCACTCCCGACAGAGTTGATATTCACTATGAGCTTCCTCTCAATGAAATTATCTATGACTTCTTCGATGCTCTTAAGTCAAGAACAAGAGGCTATGCTTCCTTTGACTACGAGATATCCGAATACAGACGTTCAACTCTTCAGAAGGTTGACGTGCTTCTTAACGGAGATATCATTGATGCTCTGAGCTTCATTATTCATTCAGATAAGGCTATGTCCAGAGCAAGAAAAATTGCCGAAAGACTCAAGGAGCACATTCCGAGACAGATGTTCGAAATTCCCATTCAGGTTGCAATCGGCAGTAAGGTTATCGCAAGAGAGACGGTCAAGGCTATGCGTAAGGACGTTCTTGCCAAGTGCTACGGCGGTGACATCACAAGAAAGAAAAAGCTTCTTGAAAAACAGAAGGAAGGTAAAAAGCGTATGCGTCAGTTCGGTACTGTTGAGGTGCCTCAGGAGGCATTTATGGCAGTGCTCAAGCTTGACGAAACCAATTAAAAGCACTATGAAAACAACAGGAATTTATATTCACATTCCCTTTTGTAAGACAAAATGTCCTTACTGTGATTTCTATTCCTTCAAAGGTGACGAAAAACAAAAGGACAGCTATCTCGAGGCTGTCCTTTTCTGCTTGAAGGGCTACATAGATTCTGAGCTAAGAGTAGATACAATCTATTTCGGAGGCGGTACACCCTCGGCTTTCGGTGGCAGAAGAATAGGAAAAATCATAGAATACATAAGGGATAATTTCAATCTGCATAACCCGGAAATAACCGTTGAATGTAACCCCTCATCTACGGACGAGACCTTTGTCCGTGAAATCAGAGAAAGCGGTGTGAACCGTATTTCAATGGGTATGCAGTCGGCAGTAAAAAAAGAAAGAGAAATACTCGGCAGACCCTCGGACAAAGAGGATATAAAAAGGGCAGTCTGCCTTTTCAGAGAGGCGGGTATAGACAATATCTCCCTTGATATAATGCTCGGTGTTCCTTATCAGACAAAGGAAAGCCTTGACGAAAGTATAGATTTTCTTCTCGGAAGCGGCGTTCAGCATATCAGTGCATATATTCTGAAAATCGAAGAGGGCACACTCTTCGGCAGAATGGAAAATAACCTCTCTCTTCCCGATGAGGATACGGTGGCTGAGCTTTATCTGCACACGGCGAAGAGGCTTAAGGAAAAGGGCTTTTCCCACTATGAAATCTCTAATTTTGCCCTTAAGGGTAAGGAAAGCCGACATAATCTCAGATACTGGCACTGTGAGGAGTATATCGGTATAGGACCCTCGGCGCACTCCTTTTTCAAGGGTAAAAGGTTCTTCTATCCCCGTGAGTTTGACTCTTTTATAAAAGGGGAGTCTCCCGTTTCCGACGGTGACGGCGGAGATGAAGAGGAGTATATTATGCTTGCACTTCGTCTTGAAGAAGGCTTATCTGACAAAAAATTCAGGGAAAGATTCGGGAAAAATCTTCCGTCAGATATATTCTGCAAGGCTGAAAAGCTTCAGAAGGCAGGTCTTGTGACTGTTGATGACGGAAGGATTTCTCTTACGGCAGAAGGCTTTCTTCTGTCGAATACGGTTATATGTGAGCTTTTATAAGGTGGTGTAACTATGATTTTTAAAAAGTACGGACTTGTTCTTGCAGGTGGCGGAGGTAAAGGCGCTTATCAGATAGGTGCCTGGAAGGCTCTTAAGGAAATGCACATTTCCTTTGATGCAATTGCCGGCGTTTCAATCGGTTCTATAAACGGTGCACTCATTGCTGCCGGTGATATGGAAAAGGCAACGGAGTTCTGGCATAATATTTCCG
>JAZRQQ010000016.1:0-3911 GCA_045649935.1 Acutalibacteraceae bacterium
GTTTCTGTCTGATTGAGAGTTGAACGGATTCTTCCGTCAGAATCAATCACCTTCAGAAGCCCCTCACAATAGGTTGACTTGAGCTTTGCAATCATTCTATATTCAAGAACGTCAGCCACTATAGGATATTCCCCTGCCAGCTCTTCGAGAACATCGGCATTGGTAGAATACCCGCTTTTAGTCTTTTTCTTACAAGGCAGACCCAGCCTTTCAAAAAGTGCAACACCCAACTGCTTAGGTGAGTTTATATTGAACTCAAAGCCTGCACCTTCATAGATTTTATCCGTAAGAAGCTGCACCTTTTCAGACATAGCCTCACCGAATTTTTCTATACCCTCCTTATCCACAAGGAAGCCCGTGATTTCCATATCAGCAAGAACTTTTGCAAGAGGTATTTCCATTTCACGAAGAAGCTCTGTCTGTCCGTTCTCATTTATAAGCTCATTAAGCCTTATACAAAGCTCTTTAAAGGATGCTGCGGCAACTGCTTTTTCTTTTACATCTTCACTGCAATCAGCATCACAAAGAGCAGAATATTCCTCACAAAGCCT
This sequence comes from Acutalibacteraceae bacterium, assembly GCA_045649935.1. GTDB lineage: Bacteria > Bacillota > Clostridia > Oscillospirales > Acutalibacteraceae > UBA6857. The sequence continues at coordinate 552 of JAZRQQ010000016.1, forward strand.
TATGACATCATATGAAGAAGCCGACGGATTAAGAATATATCCTGCAAGTGCAGTGTCAGTGACTATGTTCTTTATTTCAATATTGTTCCTGAGAGCATATTTATAAAGTGCTTTACTGTCACTTGTATGCTTTTCATATTCCGAAGAAAGGAAAGCTGTTACAAATTCATCAAAATCAAAGCAATCGGCACTTACATATAAAGCCTCACCGTCAAAGGAAAACCATATTTTATCTATATTGCCCTTTTCATTGTAGTCAGTAATAAAATATGCCTTACCCTCATTTTTAAGTCTGCCGAAAAGAAGCGGTAAATCTCTTTCCTCCTTGCAGATTTTCTTTTTTGTTTCCTCCTTCGGAAGAGCGTTAATTTTTTCTTTGGAAAGATTCAGCTTTTCGATTATACCGAACATTTCAAGTGTAACAAGAAGTGAAAGTGCCTTCTGAACATCACCCTCACCGACAGCATAGCTTTCCATATCCGTATCAATGGGTGCTTCAAGGCAGATTGTACCAAGCTGACGGCTGAGATAAGCACTTTCCTTACCGAGAGAAAGCTTTTCATAAACACCCTTCTTGATATCAAGCTCATCAAGATGCTCATAGATATAATCAATACTGCCGTATTTTTTAATGAGATCACCGGCTGTTTTCTGCCCTACTCCGGCAACACCGGGAATATTATCAGAGGAGTCACCCATAAGAGCCTTGATTTCAATCATTCCCTTGGGCTCAACACCGTATTCCTCCATAAGCTTTTCTTTATCATAAACAGTGGTAATAGCTTTTCCCATTTTCGTTGAAGCGAGAAGAACACTTGTGTTATCGGAAACAAGCTGAAGAGAATCTCTGTCACCGGTTGCTACAAAGCACACATCATCACCCTTACACTGTGCAGAAAGTGTGCCGAGTATATCGTCAGCCTCATAGCCTTCTTTTTCCACAATGGTATAACCGAGAGCCGTAAGAAGTTCCTTGAGTATGGGCATCTGACTGCGCAGCTCGGGAGGCATACCCTTTCTGCCCGCCTTATATTCTTCGTACATCTTATGTCTGAAGGTAGGAGCCTTAAGGTCAAAGGCTATTGCTACCCTGTCAGGCCGGCACTCATCCTTAAGCTTTATAAGAATATTCATAAAACCGTAAATACCGTTGGTAAACTGACCCTCTTTATTAGTAAGAAGCTTTATACCGTAAAAAGCACGGTTTACTATACTGTTACCGTCAATAACAAGAAGTCTCATTAAAACACCTCTTCTGAATTTGTTGTTATATAGTATAACACATTTTTTGGAATAAAGATAGACAAAAAACCGCCTTCAGATAAAAAATTATCAAAAGCGGTTAAAAATTAATGATGATGGTGGTGATGGTGGTGTGAATGAGCAGAGTGACTTATAACGCAGTTTCTTTCATGGCACTCCTCATCCGTTCCTTCAGTTTCAATAACACTGTGAGCTATGCCGTGCTCAGAAAGCTCTTCACGCACCCTTTCTTTGATTTCAGAAAAGCTTTTATCTGTAACTATATGAAGCGTAGCATAATTATTGATTCCGTCCATACTCCATATATGAATATGGTGAACATCAGCTACACCGTCAAGAGCTTTTATATGTCTTTCTATATCCCCTACCGAAATACCGCAGGGTGTTTTTTCAAGAAACAAGTCAAGAGCTTCTTTAAGATTTCTTACAGCATTTATAAAAATAAATACAGCCACTGCCACCGACATAAGCGGGTCAATGATTCTGATGTCTGTAAATCTCATTATAATCGCACCGACAAGCACAACAATCCAGCCGAGCATATCCTCAAGCATATGAAGATTTACAGCCTTCTGATTAAGAGAATCACCGTCTTTGGTAAAATGTGCAGCAATAAAATTGACTGCCGTGCCTACAAGCGCAAAAACAATCATTCCGTCATAATTGATTTCAGCCGGCTCAAGAATACGTCTTGCAGCATTATAAATAACAGCAAGGGAACCGAAGATAAGAACAGCTGTAGTTATCACACTTCCCATAACAGAATATCTTAAATAACCGTAGGTATGTTTTTCGTCAGGAGCTTTTCTGCTCTTTTTCTCCATATAATACGATATACCTATACCGGAAGCATCACCGAGATCGTGAAGAGCATCAGAGAGAATAGCAACGCTCCCCGTAACAGTACCGCCTATTATTTCGAATACCGAAAAGAAAAGATTAAGAAGAAAAGCAACCAATATTTTTCTATCAGCTTTCATTATTCAATCACATGCTCCAATCCCGAATTAATAATATCTTTTACGTGGTCATCGTCAAGCATATAAAAGATTATCTTACCCTCTCTTCTGCACCTTACAAGCTTAGAAGCTCTGAGTATACGAAGCTGATGGCTTACAGCAGAAGAAGAAAGTCCAAGCATTCTTGCTATATCGCTGACACAAAGCTCCGCATCTGAAAGAGCGTAAAGTATTCTTATACGGTTAGAATCACCGAAGATTTTAAAAAGCTCAGCAAGGTCAAAAAGTACAGCTTCATCAAGCTGACACTCTTCAACCTTTTTTGCCTCTTCATTTTCAATTATAAGGTATTCTTTATCCATAATCTCACCCGATATATTCTCATTTGAACAGTTGTTCATATGTTATTGTATACTCTTCACTCTTTTTGTCAACCCCCTTTTATTTTTGTTCTTAATATGTTATAATCGGAAAAGCACAAAAAAGGAAGATGATAAATGAAATTAGGTAATATAGAAATAAATTCCCGTTCGGCTGCTCTTGCACCGATGGCAGGCGTGGCAGACAAGGCTTTCAGAGAGCTTTGTGTCGAATACGGTGCAACCTATGTTGTATCGGAAATGGTCAGCAGTAAGGGACTCACTATGTGTGACAGAAAAAGCAAAAAGCTCCTTTCTCTTTCGGAAAATGAGCGCCCCGCCGCTGCTCAGATTTTCGGCAGTGATCCGAAAATTATGGCTGAAAGTGCAAGAAGCTGTCTTGAATATAATCCTGAGGTTATTGATATAAATATGGGCTGTCCTGCGCCTAAAATTGCAGGCAACGGAGGAGGATCGGCTCTTTTAAAAAACCCTGAGCTTGCCGAAGAGATTATGCAAAGCGTAAAGGAAGCCGTTGATATTCCCGTAACGGTTAAAATCCGAAAAGGTTGGGATAATGATAGCGTTAATGCGGTTGAAATTGCGAAAATTTGCGAAGATGCGGGCGCATCACTTATAACTGTTCACGGAAGAACAAGACAGCAGATGTATAAAGGAACAGTTGATTATGAAATAATTCGCAAAGTAAAAGAAGCGGTTAAAATTCCCGTTGTAGGAAACGGCGATATTGTGGATAGCGGATCTGCGCAGAGAATGCT
>JAZRQQ010000017.1:0-10118 GCA_045649935.1 Acutalibacteraceae bacterium
GCTCGAACCGTCGACCTCTAGCGTGACAGGCTAGCGTTCTAACCAACTGAACTACCGGGCCATTTGGTGGGAACAACAGGGCTCGAACCTGTGACCCTCTGCTTGTAAGGCAGATGCTCTCCCAGCTGAGCTATGCTCCCATCTGACGCCACTCTCGTAGCGACTCGTATACTATACATCAAAAAAAACTTTTTGTCAACACTTTTTTGAAAGTTTTTTTAAGTTTTTTCAGATTATTTTTTTGCTTTCTTTATAAGCTTTCCGATATCGTCAGGTGTGAAGGTATAAGTAGTGTCACAGAACTGACAGGAAACCTCAGTTTTTTCGTCGTTCATCATATCCGTAAGCTCTTCAATACCCGTACTGATAAGGGCGCTTTCAACTCTTTCCTTTGAGCAGTAGCATTTATAAACGGGCTCGGAGGAATCGAGAATATCAAGCTCAAAAAGATGAAGGGCATGATGGCATATCTCTTCAGGTGTCATACCTCTGTCGATGAGAGTAGAGATAGGCTCAAGAGTTTCAATGCATTTTTCCACAAGGTCAATTGTATCGTCAAGGGCAGTGGGAAGAAGCTGAATAATAAGTCCTCCTGCAGCTCTGATTGTAAGGTCAGGGTTTACAAGAACGCCTAAAGCGCAGACTGTAGGTGTCTGCTCACTGGTGGAATAGTAGGCTGTAATATCCTCGGCAATTTCACCGCTGATAATAGCAGTCTGACCCACATAAGGCTCCTTCATACCAAGGTCCTTGATAACCGTGAGAAATCCGTTCTTACCTACAGCTCCCGCAACATCAAGCTTACCCTTTGCGTTGAGGGGTATTTCAACAACATTCTGTGAAACATAGCCTCTGACATTTCCGTCACTGTCGGAAACGGCAATAACACTGCCGATAGGTCCGCCGCCGTTGAGACGCAGAGTGACAGAGTCATCCTTTCCCTTGAGTGCACAGCCCATAAGGGATGCAGCAGTCATAAGTCTGCCAAGTGCAGCAGAGCATACGGCAGAGGTTTTATGTATATCCTGTGCTCGGTTTACAATATCGGTGGAATTTACAGCCATAGCTATAATAGTTCCGTCCTTAGAAATACATCTTACGGCTTTACCCATAGTTTTGTTCCTTTCACTGTGTGCCGTGTTTTTTTGCTATGAAGACGGCTCTCTGAGTATTATCTCTGACGGGCTCCTTTGTCATTTCTTCATATACGGCTATAATTTCAAATTTATTTTCGGTGAGCATTTCTTTAAGCGTATCAAGGTCATAGCCTCTTTCGCAGAAATCCTCACTGTATCGGTACCAGATTTCGTCCTCTTCGTTTTCTGTATCCTTTTCGAAGATGTCGAGACTTACATTCGTCAGCAGATTTTCATCGGTGCTGTTCTGCCATACGCAGTATACATCGTCCATATCGTATATGAAGGTGTTGTCACCGAGAATTTCTATGTGCTTGTAAGGGGTATTCACATCGAAAAGAAAGATTCCTTTATCCTCCATAAAAAGAGAAACTCTGCGGAAAATTTCCCTTACGCTGTTTTCATCTGTAACGTGGTTGATGCTGTCGAGGGTACAGACTGCAGCGTTTATCGTGCCGAAAAGGTCAAGGTCTTCCATTCTCTGACACAGAAAGATAATATCTGCATCAGCTTCCATTTTCTTTTCCTGCGCCTGAGAGAGCATTTCCTCCGAGGCATCTACACCGATAACATCATAACCCTTTTCACTTAAAAGCAGGGACAGAGTACCCGTACCGCAGGCTAAATCAAGTAAAATCCCCTTGCTGATACCGTTTTCAGCAAGGAGAGAAGAGATATAATTACATCGGCTTTCATAGTCAACATTTTCTGTCAACAAATCGTAGTAACAGGCAAAATCACCGTAACCGGCCATAATTATCAGCCCTCTTTACCAAAGATTTTATCATAACCGCCGGCACCGAAAGCAAGTGAACGGTTGACTCGGCTGATTGTTGCAGTTGAAGCGCCGGTCTCAGCTACGATTTCACTGTAAACCTTCTTATCGTTGAGCATTTTTGCAACAACAAGACGCTGAGAAATAGAAGCAAGCTCGGTTTTTGTGCAAAGGTCATCAAAGAGAGCTTCACATTCTTCCATAGTTTCAATTTTAAGGATAGTCTCAAAAAGATATTTAATGTTATTGGTTGTTTTCTCGTTCATACGTTCTGCCATATCAAAATATTCCTTTCAGCGACGGTTTTGCGCTTTTATGTTTTAAAACGTAAGTTATTTTAACACATTAAAAGGAAAAAGTAAATAGCTTTGAATCAAATTTTATAAGGAATGAATTTCCGTCAACTGAAAAATAAAAACAGACGGTGGAATTCCGTCTGTTCTTTTCTGAATTATTCTGCGTCTTCAGCTTTTTCTTCTTCCTTTGCGGGGAAGAGAGCCTTGATAAGGTCGATTAATGCCTTGAAGAAAGCAATAATATCACTTTTGTACTCGTTGAAAAAATCCACAATATTTCCTCCGTAAATATAATTGAGACCTGAGTCTTTTACTTTATAAGTATATCACGGCAGAGAAATCAAGTCAATGGTTTATTAAAAAACAGTTCACCGAAAATTAAAAATAATTTACCTGCTTCATATACTTTTTCCGGGGTGCAACAGATTGTGGTTTTTTGTTGTCCGGCGATGTGAAATATATTATTAATAAGGATTTATTTTTTACTTTTAGGTTGACTATTATATATTAAATATAGTATTATTAAGATGTTGAAATTTCGTTTTTTTACAAAACAAAAAAGGAGGTACTATTATAATGAAAACAGTATTTCAACGCGCATTAAGCGTGGTTATGTGTATCGTTCTCATAGTATGCACTATGTCAACTATGGCATATGCTGCTGCAGACTTTACATATGACAGATTTATGGACAGAACTTCCAAGTCCGTAGAAATGAATATCAAGCATGTGTTTGATGCTCTGGAAGAAAATCTTAACGAAGACGATGTTATCAATATCGATGATGAACTCAAAGCGGCGGGTATTAATTTGCCTGGCAAAGACATCGGTACTCTCAATTTTTCGTCAATAAACGGTATACTCGGAACAATTGATACCTTCAGCGGACGTCTTGAAGATTTAGCAAATTGGCTCGGAGACCTGAATACTCTTACCTTCGCTGAATTCGAAAAGGGTATGGACCGTGAGAATTCGGGTGAAATTAAAATTATCACTGAGCTTCTTGAGCTTGCAACTTCAAACGGTGATATTATTAACAAATTATTTTCAGGTAAGTTTTCATCAGTCATTCTTGAGGCTTTGCTTGAAGGCGGAGAAGGTGAAGAAGGCTTCTCCTTCAGTGAAATTCCCCTTATAGCAAAAGAGCTTTTTGTTGCTTTTGCATACGATGAGCAGAAAGAGCCTGAGAAATATAAGGCTGCAATGGATAAGGCAATTGATAACTTCGATAGGTTTATCTGTGAAGACCTTATACCTGTTATTGTTGAGATAATGGTTGATTCAGCCGGACTCGATGCTTCAGAGCATAAAATCCAGATCAAAACAAGCACAACGGTCAATGACCTTATTGCTCAGATATTTGATATCTGTCTTGCTTATGTGAAGTCAACTATCAGTGAGCTTAATATTGTTCTTGTAGGAACATCACTTAATGCTATTGCTGAAGAGGTTCATCTTGACCATGTCACTCCTGAAGAGCTTGATAAAATCAAGAGTCTTGACGGTTCAAAGTCCGTTCTCGACCAGTTCAATACCACTTTCGGTCAGATCTTTGAGGTTATCGTTCCCGGGTATAAAAACTGGAGCAAGGATAAGGATCTCGGTACAAATATAAGCAATGTTTTCCGTTACCTTGCCGATAAGCTCAGCATCAAGACAAGCGGCAGAACTGATGAAGCCGTTATGGTTGATGTGCTTAAAATTGTGCTTGCAGAAGAGGAAGTAGGCGCTCCCGGTGACTACAGCAAGTGTGCATCTATGGAGGATATCGCAAAGGAGCTTGTAAGAGCAATTGCTGTTGAAAGTGAAGCTCTTTCTGCTGATATCACATATACTGCAGATCAGACCTTTGAGCACGTTTTAGGTGACGTTATTATTACTCTCTTTGCTGATGATGTTCTTATTGCTACTCCCGAAGGTAAAATCTGTAACGTTGGTGAAGGCTATGATGTATGGAGCGTATGGAACTATATGCTCAACTTCTTCCTTGTAGATAAGAATCTTGACCTTCTTATCAATAAGGACGGTATGACCAAGAAGAGCAGCTTCTTTAATAAGCTTGACTCACTTCTTGATATGTTTGCCGATGACGGAACATCAGCTTTCGATTCAAAGGATTATATCACAAAGCTTATAAAGTCAGTTCTTGACGTTGATTTCAATGAATTTGTAAATCTTACTGCAGGCAAGGCTCTTAACTTTGCCAAGGAAGGCAACGGCGCAGCAGGCAGTGTAAGCGTATCAAAGTTCACTTATAAGGCATTATATGCAGTTCTTCGTAACTGGGCGGGCAGAGACCTTATTCCCGCATGGACAATCAATCCCTTCCACAATGCATTTGAAGGTGAAAATCTCGGTAAGCTTGCTGAAAATATTGTTATTGCTTTAAGCGGTGGCACATATAAAAAGAATTTCTTCGGTGTTAAGACGGGCTATATAACAGTAGGTCCCTCACGCGCACATGCAATTGCATCACTTCTCGGTCTTCTTGTCCCGGGTCCCGAAAAGGCAACTATAGAGATATCCTCTGTAGATGATACAGTAGTGCTTAACGAAAACGGAGACGGCCCCAACGCAAAGGTTTACGCAACCTACAGCGGAAAGAAGGTACAGCTCGAGCAGGGTGTTGATTATAAGGTTGTACTTGAAGATAAGATAATCGGTAATACAACTGCAATAATCGAAGGTATCGGCGCTTATAAGGGCTCTGTTTTCTCTGAAACAGTTACAACAAAATTCGGTAATATTACAGGCTTTGCTGCAAAGGGTACATCTGCAAGCGCAATAAAGCTTACATGGAATAAGCTTCCCGGTGCAGAATCCTATAATATTTATAACGGCACAACTCTTGTAAAGAGCAATGTAACAGCTACTTCCTATGATGTTACAGGCCTTAAGGCAGGTACAAAGTATACCTTCAAGGTAGAAGGTGTAAGCGGTACTACAAAGTCAGCTCAGGCATCTGTTGACGGTATGACTCTTCCCGCAAAGGTAACCGGTCTTTCTGCAACATCACCCTCAGGCACATCAGTCAAGCTCACCTGGACAGCAGTTACAGGAGCACAGGGCTATTATGTACAGCAGTACAAATCAAGCAAGTGGCAGACAGTTCAGACAGTTACAACAAACTCTGCAGCTATTTCTGCATCATATAATACAGCTTATAAATTCCGTGTAATAGCTTATCTTACCGATCCGGCAGGCGCAACCTGCAGTGGTGAGGCTTCAGCTGAAGCTTCCGTAAGAACAGTACCCGATAAGCCTGCATCACTTAAAAAGAGCAGTGTAACAGCATCAACTATTGCTCTTACATGGAAGGCAGTTTCCGGCGCAACAGGCTATGAGCTTTATGACAGCAACGGAAAAAAGCTTACAACCACAACAAGTACCTCTTACACCGTAAGCGGTCTTGCAGCTAACGCAGAATACGGCTTCAAGGTACGTGCTTATGTAACAACAGGTGGTAAAACCTATTACAGTGCATATACTGCAGTAACAACAGCTTCTACATATTTTGCAACTCCCGCTAACGTAAAGGCTTCAGCTTCAGTTTCAACTGTTACTCTTAGCTGGGATAAGGTTTCTGAAGCAGCAGGCTACGAAATCTGTGACGGCAACGGAAAGAAGCTTGCTACCGTAACTGCTAACAGCTATACAGCAAGCGGTCTTGCAACCAACACAGCATATTCCTTCAAGGTACGTGCTTATATCAAAATCGGTGATAAGACCTATTATAGCGGTTACTCATCAGCAATTTCTGCATCCACATCCTTTGCTTCTCCTAAGAATGTAAAGGCATCAGCTTCAGTTTCAACTGTTACACTTACCTGGGATAAGGTTTCTTCAGCTACAGGCTACGAAATCTATGACGGCAACGGCAAGAAGCTCGGCACTGTAACAGCAAACAGCTTCACAGTAAAGGGACTTGCAACCAACACAGCATATTCCTTCAAGGTACGTGCATATGCAACAATAGACGGAAAGACATATTATAGCGGTTATTCATCAGCAATTTCTGCATCCACATCCTTTGCTTCTCCCAAGAATGTAAAGGCATCAGCTTCAGTTTCAACTGTTACACTTACCTGGGATAAGGTTTCCTCAGCTACAGGCTACGAAATCTATGACGGCAACGGCAATAAGCTCGGCACTGTAACAACCAACAGCTTTACAGCAAAGGGACTTGCAACCAACACAGCATATTCCTTCAAGGTACGTGCATACGCAACAATTGACAGCAAGACCTACTACAGCGGTTATTCATCAGTTGTTTCAGCTTCAACATCCTTTGCAACTCCCAAGAATGTAAAGGCATCAGCTTCAGTTTCAACTGCTACAATTACCTGGGATAAGGTTTCATCAGCTACAGGCTACGAAATTTACGACGGCAACGGCAACAAGCTCGGCACCGTAACAACCAACAGCTTCACAGCAAAGGGACTTGCAACCAACACAGCATATTCCTTCAAGGTACGTGCATACGCAACAATTGACGGCAAGAACTACTACAGCGGTTATTCATCAGCTGCTTCAGCTTCTACATACTTTGCAACTCCCGCAAACCTTAAGGCTACAAAGAAATCTGTTTCAACAATTACTCTTGCATGGGATGCAGTTTCATCAGCTACAGGCTATGAAATCTGTGACAGCAAGGGCAAGAAGCTTGCTACAACAACAGATTTAACCTATACCTTAAAGGATCTTGCAACCAACAAATCATTCTCCTACAAGGTACGTGCATACGCAACAATAGACGGCAAGACCTACTACAGCGGTTATTCATCAGTGCTTAAGGCTGCTACTAAGTTTGCTGCTCCCAAGAACTTAAAGGCTTCAGGCTCAGTTTCATCAATCAAGCTTACCTGGGATAAGGTTTCATCAGCTACAGGTTATGAAATCTATGACGATGACGGCAAGAAGCTCGGTACAACAACTAAGCTTACCTACACAGTAAGCAAGCTCACACCTAACAAGGAATACTCCTTCAAGGTACGTCCTTATGCTAAGATAGGCAAAAAGACCTATTACGGTAAGTTCACATCAGTATTAAAGGCATCTACTAAGTTTGCTGCTCCCAAGAGCCTTAAAGCATCAGACAAAACTGATTCAACCGTTACACTTACATGGAAGAAGGTTTCCGGTGCAACAGGCTATGCCGTAGAGCAGTACAAGGGCGGTAAGTGGAAGCAGATCGGAACTTCAAAGACAACATCTTACACTGTAAAGAAGCTTTCCGGTAATACTTCTTATAAGTTCAGAGTACGTGCTTATGTAAAAATAGGCAAGAAGAATCACTACAGCGCATATACATCATCTGTATCTGCAACAACATTACTTGCAGTACCCAAGAGTCTTGCAGTAAAGACAGCAACAGCAACCTCACTTACCCTTACATGGAAGAAGGTTTCCGGTGCTAAGAAGTATCAGGTATACTATTCAACCAACGGTAAGAAGTGGAGCAAGGCAACTACAAAGAAGACAAGCTACACAATTCTTGACCTTAAGCCCAATACACAGTATAAGGTTAAGGTAAGAGTATATAACAGCTCTTCAGTTTGCAGTGAATTCACATCAGTGCTTACAACAACCACAGCTCCTGCAAAGGTAGTTATCGACAAGCTTACTGCAGGCAGCAAGAAGTTTACAGTAAAATGGGATAAGGTTTCCGGTGCTGAAGGTTACGAAATCGAATACGCAACAAGCAGCAGCTTCAAGAAGAGCAAGACTGTTACCGTTAAGAAGGGCTCAACAGTCAAGCAGGAAATCAAGAAGCTTAAGAAGGGTACCAAGTACTATGTAAGAATCAGAGCTTACAAGACCGTAGACGGCAAAAAGCTCTTCGGTAAGTACAGTGAATATGAAACCGTAAAGGTTAAATAATCCGACCTGAAAGGGTGAGGCATCAGCTTCACCCTTTTGATTTTGAAAAGCGAAAATACCGGCAATGCAAGTGTTGATGCATTACCGGTATTAATTTTATATCTTAAGATACAGAGAGGCTTATATGCCTTTTTTCGGCAAAATATAAAGGGTTACTGTTTTATAATAAAACTGCTCAGAGCAGTTTGCTTTTTATGCTGTGACTGCTTCGGCTTTTAAAGCTGCTTTTACGGTCAGACCCTTCGGCTTTTCAAGCCACTTTTACGGTCGGACCCCTTCGGCTCTTCGAGTCACTTCCCCTTTCAGGGGCAGCTGAAAGAACTCTCTTTTAAGGAGTAGTAGTAGGAGTCGCCCCTGAAAGGTAATTCCCTCTGTCAGAGGGGAGTGACGAGGGAATTCTCATTTTCGCATAAAAAAGAAAACCTACCCGAAAGGGTAGGCTTTATACGATTTAAATCATATAAATTTTAAATTATTCAGCTTCAACCCAACCCTGGTCGCCTTTGACGAAATCAAAAACAGTAGCAAGGATGAACTTAATAACTTCTACAAGGTCAGAAGCCTGAATGCCGTCTTCGAAAAGAGCAGTGATAGTACTGAAATCCATTTTATTTTCCTCCTATAATATTTATTATTTTTAAAAAATTATGCTTCGGGAGTTGCTTCTTCTTCAGCGTCGCCGCCTAAAAGTCCGCTAAGGTCGAAGTTGAATTCGAACTTAAGGATTGTCATAACGAAGTTAACGATTACTTCGAGAATTGACTTGAAATCAAAGTTTTCCATTATAGTATTCCTCCTATAAAGATTCCTGATATCAGGTAGATTTATTTTATACTATTTTTATGATTTTGTCAATATAAAATTCACGGTTTATTAATTTTTTCCGTAACGTTGTGCAGATGAGAAAAATAAAAACCTACCCTGAAAAGGGTAGGCTTTATACGATTTAAATCATATAAATGTAAGCTGAATTATTCAGCTGCGGGGTAGTCGTAGCCTTCTTCACCAGCAACATAGCCGAGGATAGCCTTAACGATTTCGCCAAGAGCTGCGATGAAAGCGTCAACATTGAAAGAACCGTCTGCGAAGATATCGCTAATCATTTTCTTAATATCCATTGTATTGTGTCCTCCTTCTTTAGTATTTTTAAATAATAATCAAATAATTATTTAACTTATGCTTCTTCGTCTGTGCCGAGAATTTTTGCAAGTTCGGGGAATTCAGCCTTAACGATAGCAAGTACGAAATCGATGATTTCGCTGAAAAGATTTTCAAACTTCTTAAGGAAATCCATTATTAAAGTCCTCCTTCTTCAGTATTCCCTTTGTAGGGTCATCATTATTTTATACCAAATCAATATGTTTGTCAATAGAAAATTCATAATTTAGTAAAAAAATTCAATAAAAAGTTCAATGAAAAAGAAGAAGACAAATAAGCTTGTCTTCTTCTCTTTATTCATTATTTAAAATACTCTACAGCTGATCTGAACATCTTGATATCGTACTCACCGATAACATTTTTGTAAAGACCGTCGCCGATTCTTTCACTGTGTCCCATCTTACCGAATACTCGTCCGTCGGGAGAGGTGATGCCCTCAATAGCACAAAGTGAGCCGTTGGGGTTGAAATCAATGTCTGAGGTAGCCTTGCCGTCGAGGTCAACATACTGTGTAGCAATCTGACCGTTTGCGGCGAGCTTTTCGATAAGCTCAGCTGATGCAAGGAATTTACCTTCGCCGTGAGAAATCGGAACATACACAATGTCACCTACATTCATTCCCTTCAGCCAGGGAGATATAACGGATGCGATCCTTGTGTGGACGATTCTGCTCTGATGACGGCTGATATTGTTGAAGGTAAGAGTGGGACAGCTTTCGTCAGTGTCAATAATCTTACCGTAAGGTACAAGACCAAGCTTGATAAGTGCCTGGAAACCGTTACAGATACCGCACATAAGACCGTCGCGGTTATCAAGCAGGTCACTGACCCCAAAGTCGGAGGCCAAGCGGTCTTAGGAAGACAAGGTAGAGAG
>JAZRQQ010000018.1:0-11135 GCA_045649935.1 Acutalibacteraceae bacterium
CCCCCCTCTACCGCCCACTGCAAGAAAAAGAACTCTGTTCAGCTAAGTGAGCTAAGAAGCACCTTACTGTCAAGCACTTCATAAACCGTTTCCGCTAAAAGCACTCTTTACTCCTTGTAAAATATTCAAATCATCTTAAAAGTAAAAAAAATAAGGCCGCAGCTGCGACCTTATAAGTATAAATGTTTACCGTTAATCTGAATTCTTAGCCATATTATAAATTTCCTTAAGTCCGTCAAGTAAAAGATTTTCGTCATAAACAATCTTTTCTTCACAGCAGGGAATTATAGCTGTGCTGTATCCGCCCGTTGCAACAACAGAACACTCCTCATAACCAAGCTCAGTCTTGATTCTTTTAATCATACCGTCGAGCATTGCTGCTGTGCCGTAAATAATACCGCTTTGCATACACTCTGTTGTATTTTCACCGATAGCCTTTCTTGGTTTTGAAAAGCTGATTGAAGGAAGAAGTGAGGCATTTTTTGCAAGAGCATCAAGAGAAATCTTTACACCGGGAGCAATTGTACAGCCACGAAAGGTGCCGTCTTTATCAATGACAAGAATTTTTGTAGCTGTGCCAAGATCAGCTACAAGGCAGGGGAGAGGATATTTTTCTCTTGCAGCAACTGAACCTGCAATAAGGTCTGCACCGAGATATGATACGGGAAGAATATCTACCTTCAGCTTACCGTTATAATCTCCTCCGACAAGTACAGGCTCAATACCTACGGTTTGTCTTACTGCTCTGATAATATAGTCAGTGAGCTCGGGCACAACGGAAGCGAAGACACAGCCGGTAAATTCATCGGGAGAAACCTTGTTGAGGTCGAATAAATCCATAAGGTCAACAGCGTATTCGTCACTTGTTTTATGCTTCGAGGTATAGAGTCTTGATACGAAAATCAGCTCGTTGTCCTTATAAGCACCTAATGTAATGTTGGTATTACCCATATCGATAGCTAAAAGCACGATAATCACTCCTTGAGGTATGAAAAATCCTTTACAGAAAAAGTATATACAATATTGTGGCAAAAGTCAAATAAATGTGATAGAATATATCTATTATATGAAAAAAAGAAAGTGATACAAATGAAATGTAATATATGTCCGAGAAATTGCGGTGCAGACCGTACTGTTTCTGTAGGGCGCTGCGGTGTTCCTGAGGATTTTATTGTTGCCCGTGCAGCAAAGCATTTCTGGGAAGAGCCACCTGTCAGCGGGACAAGGGGAAGTGGAACAATTTTCTTTTCGGGATGTAATTTAGGCTGTGTTTACTGTCAGAACTACGGTATCAGTCACAGAAAAGAAGGGAAACGTATCTCTGAAGAACGGCTTGGTGAGATTTTTTCTGAGCTTGCTTCAAGCGGAGTACATAACATCAACCTTGTAAATCCGACTCATTATGCACTGAAGATCGGAAGAGTTATTGAGAAATATCCTCCGTCAGTGCCCATAGTATATAATAGCAGCGGATATGAAAAAGCAGAGACTCTGAAACTTCTTGAGGGAAAGATTGATATTTATCTTCCGGATCTTAAATATATCAGCAGTGAAAGAAGCGGAAAGTATTCTTCGGCTGAAGATTATTTTTACTATGCCTCAAAGGCTTTGATTGAAATGAAACGGCAGTGCCCCGAAAACATTACGGACAGTGAAGGAATTATGAGGAAGGGTATGATTATAAGACATTTAATCCTTCCGAAAAATACAAATCAGTCGCTGAAAATTCTTGACTGGATAAAAGAAAATCTCGGTACGGATACTTATATAAGCCTTATGGCACAGTATACACCTTACGGTGAAACGGAAGGCTTTCCCGAATTGCAGAGAAAAATTACAGAGCGTGAATATTTCAAGGTTCTTGATTATGCTGAAGCTCTGGGCTTTGAAAATATTTTTACTCAGAGTCCTTCCTCAGCTGATGAAGGCTTTATCCCCGACTTCAATTTTACAGGAGTTTGATGAAAACTACTTTATTTTTGAAAAAATATATGATAGAATAATTTTATTAAAAATTCAGGAGGCTTTAATATGAAAGGATTTTTTGGAGAATTTAAAAAATTTATTATGCGTGGCAATGTAATTGACCTTGCAGTCGGTGTTATCATAGGCGGTGCTTTTCAGGCTATCGTCAATTCTCTTGTAAACGATTTTGTTTCCCCTGTACTTTCTCTTCTTACAAAAGGAATAAACTTTGCCGATAAGTTTATAGTTCTTGCATCAACAGATGAGACTTTTGCTACAGCTGAAGCTGCAAAGGAAGCAGGTTATGCAACACTCAATTATGGCTCATTTATTACTGCAGTTATCAATTTCCTTATTATGGCTTTTGTTATCTTTATTCTTGTCAAGGGAATTAATAAGATTTCAGAAATCGGTAAGAAAAAGGAAGAAGAGGCTGCACCTGCACCTACAACAAAGGTTTGTCCCTTCTGTAAGAGTGAAATCAGTATCGAGGCCGTCAGATGTCCTCACTGTACATCTGATATTCCTTCTGAGGAGGCAGAGGCATGACAGGCTTTATAGGAGCAGGCAATATGGCGTCTGCCATAATCAAGGGCATATGTGATTCAGGCTTTTTAAAGGGCGGAGATATTGCTGTTTTTGACCTTGATGAAAGTAAAACTAAGGCACTTTCCGACTCCTTTGGTGTTAAGGCTATGACCTCAGCTAAGGAGGTTGCAGAAAGCTGTGAAACTGTTGTTCTTGCTGTAAAGCCTAATGTTATTGCATCTGTTTTAAAAGAAATTGATGAAACTGCAAAGGCAAAGAATCCCCTTTTTATTTCAATAGCTGCAGGTAAATCTACGGAATATCTTCGTTCCTGTGTAAGCTTTGAGGGTAAATTTGTCCGTGTTATGCCTAATATCAATGCTCTTGTCGGCGCTGCTGTTTCCGGCTATTGCGGTACAGATAATATCTCTGCAGAGGATATGGCTTTTGTAAAGGAATTCTGTGAATGCTTCGGCACAGCTGTAGCTGTTGAAGAAAAGAATTTCCCTATATTCAGTGTACTCGGCGGATGCTCACCTGCCTATACATATATGTATATCGATTCTCTTGCAAGAGCAGGAGTAAAAAACGGCCTTCCTAAGAAGCTGGCTCTTGAGATTGCTGCGCAGGCAGTTTTAGGCAGTGCAAAGACAATACTTGAATCTGATGAACATCCCTGGGAGCTTGTAGACAGAGTTTGTTCTCCCGGCGGAACAACAATTGAGGGTGTTGCAGCCCTTCAGAACGAGGGCTTTGAAGCGAGTGTAATCAAGGCTGTAGAGGAAAGCTATAAAAAGGATAGTAAGGTATAATAAAAAATACCCGGTGCTTTATTATAAAGGGTATATGGTATATCTGGTAAAAAGTATAAAATATTAAGGGAACGGAAAACCGTTCCCTTTAATTATGCTTATATGGAAAGCTTTATTACAAAGCCGTCCGTTATTTTTATTTTATATAGTTCAGCGGATTTACCTTTGATCCGTTTACTATTACCTCGAAATGAAGGTGAGGACCTGTTGAGTTACCTGTTGAACCGATACGTCCTATCTGCTGACCGCGGTAAACATACTGACCGACTCTTACGCTGATTGAGCCTGCCTGCATATGAGCGTATCTTGTACTGATACCGCCTCCGTGGCTGATAAGAACCATATGTCCGTAACCTGACCAGCTTCTCTGAACGGAAACAACTGTACCTGAAGCTGAAGCAACTACGGGAATACCGCTTGAGCCACCGTATCTGATAATATCAACACCGCCGTGGAAGCCCCAGCCTGATATACTCGGACTTCTGTAGCCGTATCTTGAAGAGATTGCATATGCACCTCTTGTAGGCCATGTGAAGCCGCTTGAGCTGACAGAGCCGCCGTAAACAGGTGAAGAATAGGTTTTAGTACCGATGAGCACTATCTTGTTGACGGGAGCCTTTGTCTGTCTTTCTGAAACGAAGGACGTGTAAGATATCTCACCGTCAATATAGGTTACCATTTCGGTTATAACCTTTTCACCGTAAGCTCCGTTCTGTGTAGTCTTTTTAGTGCCCTTTGCAAGAGATGAGCTGTTTCTTTCAATAGTCTCATAGGGAAGAGCAACAGATCTTGTACGGGTTTTCATAACCTTTACTCTTACATAATTCTCTTCTTCTGAAATAAGAACAGATTTTACAGAAGAAAGGTCGGAGAAATCCACACCGGGGTTAAGAGATTTAAGCTTCTTTCTTGTAGTATTGTACTGCTTGGCAATTGAAGCAAGAGAGTCACCGTCTTTGATTTTATGCTTAACCTGAGCAGATTTCGGCTTGCTGAGAGTTTTCTGAAGTGAAGCAGTATCCCATAAGGAAGCACTGTTTTCACTGTAGTAGCCCTGAACATAATCAATTTCTTCGACAAAGCCTACTATAGCATCTTTGTCGGCATTTTTCTTATAAGGCTCAAGAATCTTTGCGAAAACCGACACAGCATCAGATTCATTTTTTACGGCACAGATAAATTCACCGTTGATATATATACCGCAGGCACGGATATAGCTTTCATCACCGGAAAGAATAATACCTTCACTTATCATCTGTGAGTTGGAAAGCTGGCTTGCTTTTACTCTGCTGAATTTATATACCGGCTGTAGGGAAAGGCTGTCGGGAACATTATCCTCGGTGGAGGAAATAAGAGAGAGAGCCTGAGCTTTACCTTCGTCAAATACATCTGCACTTTCGACATAGCCAAGGGACTTTCCGTTGTAAAAGACCTCAAGAGCGAAGGCGGTGTCTGAATACAGGGCATTATATATAAACACAACCGCAAAAACTGTTGCCGCAGGAAGCGCAAGGTTAAAGAGAGTCTTCCAGAAATGGGAATGTCTTTTAAAGGACATAATAAAGTATTTACTCAGTGCCTTTATGAATATAGGCACTTTTTTCTTTTTTACTGCTCCGGCTGCCGAGAAAATAGCCTTTAACTCAAGAATAATTCGTTTTATATCGTCTGCAAGGCTTATATGAATTCCTGACGGAGCCTTCTTAAGCTTTATAAAAAGCTTTTTAAGAGTGCTGAAAATAAGAAGAGACGGAATAATAAACAAGGGTGACAGCTTGCGGTAAAAGTATCTGAACAAAGCAATTGTTTCTGCACCGAGATATTCTATCTGATCCTGAGCGAAAAAAAGTATATCAGTAATATTAAGGCTTTTCTTAGCCACTTTTTTTGGCAAAGGAAGAATTTCAGAAGGTGCGGGAAGCCCGTCTTCATTCTCTGCCGCAGCAGTTATAACCGTTTCTTCTTTGATTTCTTCTTCCAAAGGGATTACAATTTCTTCGGCATCAAGACCATTATAAGATGAGTAGGGGACATCATCGTCGAGAAAATAGCTGTCATTAAATCTGAAATCTGCTGTTTCTTCGGCGGCACGTCTTATTTTTTCCTTTTCGTTTTCCACAGGCTTCACCTCCTTTTAAGCTGCTTTATATCCAAGGGGAATTCTAACATATTGAAAAAAGTTTTTCAAGTGTGATTTATTACCTGTTATTTTGTGGGATAAACTAATTTTTCTTCTGTCCAGCTTTCAAGAACCTTTACCATATCGGCTGCATCCTCTTTTGCAAGAGCAAGGTTGTGATCACGGTAGTTACCGCATTCTTCGGCAGATACACCGGGAACCTCACCCTCAAAGGCAGCACAGAAAGCAAGAGCCTCCTTTGTAAGCTCGATTGCATCCTTGCCTGAAAGAGAGTCGGAGGTAATGAAATAAAAGCCTGTTCTGCAGCCCATAGGTCCGAAATAGATAATTTCATCGGAGAAGCTGCTGTTTCTTACAAAGGTAGCGAAAAGATGCTCAAGGGTGTGTATGGCACCGTTATTCATTACCTCTTCAATATTCGGCTTACGGCATCTTATATCGTAAGTTACAGTATTCTTATCTGTTCTTGAAAGGTACATTCCCTTAGGGAGAATTGTGTGGTCGATTGTAAAGCTTGCAATTTTTTTCATTTTAAACACCTCAGTTGAAAGTTAAATATTCTTTTGAGCTGAAAAGGCGGTCAATGCCCTTTCTTATACCTGTATTTTCATACTTCTGAAGAAGGGGATCCTTTTCGAATACCTCTTCACAGGCTTTTTTGCTCATACGTACTATATCCATATTCTTTGTAAGATCGGCAATTTTAAGCTCAGGAAGACCGTGCTGTCTTGAGCCGAAGAAATCACCGGGGCCTCTGAGCTCAAGGTCCTTATCGGCAATTCTGAAGCCGTCAGAGGTTTTACACATAATATCGAGTCTTGCCTTTGCGCTTTCTCCCTTTGCGTCACTGACAAGCACGCAATAGGATTTTTCGGTGCCTCTTCCTACACGTCCGCGAAGCTGATGAAGCTGGGACAGACCGAATCTTTCGGCATTTTCTATTATCATAAGCACTGCATTGGGTACATCTACGCCTACCTCAATTACCGTTGTAGCAACAAGAAGACCGATATCTCCCTTTGCAAAGTCAGACATAACCTTTTCTTTATCCTTAGGCTTCATTTTGCCGTGAAGCAGTCCTACACTGTAATCGGAAAAGATTTTATCCTTAAGCTCCTGAGCGTATTCTGTTGCTGCAGTAAGGTCACCCTCACTCTCTTCAACGGCGGGACAGACAATGTATGCCTGAAGTCCTGCATCAAGATGCTTTTTTATAAATGCATAGAGCCTTTCGTGATAGGTTGTATCAACGCAGTAGGTTGATATTTTCTGTCTGCCTTTGGGTAATTCGTCAATAACCGAAAGGTCAAGATCACCGTAGATAATAAGTGAAAGGGTACGGGGAATAGGCGTGGCACTCATAACCAATGTGTGGGGATGGTTGCCCTTTGAGGAGAGTATACCTCTCTGACCGACACCGAAACGGTGCTGTTCGTCGGTAACGATAAGTCCGAGATTCAGAAATCCGGTATCGTCCGTAACAAGAGCATGAGTACCGATTACAATCTGCGTCTCTCCGTTTTTCAGCTTTTCCTTAACCTCTTTTTTCTTTTTAGAAGTAAGGGATCCCGTGAGAAGGTCAACGGTGATTCCCGTGCCGTCAGTAAGCTTTTTTACCGTTTCGTAGTGCTGACGGGCAAGTATTTCCGTCGGAGCCATAAAGGCACTCTGTATGCCGTTTTTTGCGGCCACATAGCAGGCACAGCAGGCAATAACGGTTTTGCCTGAGCCTACGTCACCCTGAACAAGACGGTTCATAGGCTTGTCCTTTTTCATATCTCTTATTATCTCTTCTGTAACCCGCTGCTGTGCAGAGGTGAGAGTGAAGGGAAGAGAGGAGATAAATTCTTCCGAGCAGTCATTTTTTATTATAACTGATGTTTTATCTGTATTTCTGTTTCTGAGCATTTTCATTCCTGCCTGAAGAATAAAAAGCTCTTCGAAAATCAGTCGGTATTTTGCAATTTCAAGCTCCTTGCTGCTTTTTGGAAAGTGAATATTTTTAAGAGCAAAGCTTTCGTGACAAAGGGAGCAGGACTGCCTCACACTGTCGGGAATAAAGTCATATTCTTTATTTTCTATATATTCATTAAGAGCATTGTTTATAATCTTTGAAAGAATTTTCGAGGTGATACCTGCCGTCAGGGGATAGACGGGAATCATTGCTACATCTCTTTCGGCAGGCTCTACAACGGGATTGGTCATTTCAAGAGCACCCTTATTTGCCGTTACCTTGCCGTAGAAAATATACTCTTCACCCTGGACAAGTCTGTCAGCAAGGAATTTACTGTTGAAGATGGTTATATGCACACCTGCAGCACCGTCGGTAACGAGGGTTTTATAAAGGGTCATACCCTTTCTTATCTTATGCTCCTTAGGTGTATAGCCGACAATTGCCGAAAAGCATCCTACAGTATCGGGAATAAGCTGAGTGATAGGTGTAAGAGAGGTGAAATCGAGATAGGTACGGGGATAAAAATGTACAAGGTCATAAATGCTTTCTATACCCATTTTTTTAAGCAGCTGAGCTCTTTTTTCGCCCACACCTTTTATATACTTGACGGGTGTCATTTTTATCCTCCCTTCCTTATTCTATCTGTGATTTCAGACCTCCCAGGAATAGATGTTTCTGAAAGGCTCGTATTCGTTGGTGCTTCCTTCGTAGGAAAGCTCCCTTGAAAAATAGGACATACCGTCTCTGTAGCAGAGAGGAATAAAGGGAAGCTCACTGTCAAAGACCTGAACGAAGGTGCTTATGTCGATAACACCCTTTGCAAAATCAAAATAAGCCGCCGCTGTGACGGAAGATGTGTCAATACCGTAGTTTGCACTGCCGTCCTTTGCAAAAAAGGGTGAAAGGTCCATATTTGCACCGAGCTTTATTTCACCTATATAAAGGTCAAATTCTCCTCTTTTAAGAGCGGAGATATATTCGGAATATTCCTTTGCTTCTATCTTAAGATCAATACCGATGCTGTTAAGACTTTTTTTGATTTCTTCTGCAACGGTAAGCTTAGCAGGTGTATCACTGCAGACAAGAAGAGTCATTTCAAGGAAATCAAAATTTTTAGAACGGTATAGATTATGGGAGTAGGCATAAACATAGCCTGCTTCTTCAAGTATATTTTCTGCTTTCTGCAGATTGTATGTGTCAGGTGTTTCTTCTATGGCTGACACAACATACCAGTCGGGATTGAAAACACTTTTTGCTTTTCTGTATATTCCCTCAAAAGCACTGTCACAGACAGCTGTGCGGTCAATTGCAAGATTGACTGCGGCAGCAAGGCTTTTATCGGAAAAAACACCTGTTTCCGAGTTGAAGGAAACAAACACAAGATTATTAAGGGGCATTTTCACCATATTGGCACCGACCTTGGTATATTCACCGTCGCTTAAATCGTCGAAGAAATAAGTAAGGTCACCGGTCTGAAGAAGATAAAGCTCACTCTTTTCAGAGCTTACGGGAACGAGATTTATTTTTTCTGTGGTCATTTCCTCTTTTCTTGAGGTAGTGCTGTTGGCTTTAAGATAATAATCACCGCCGCTTTTTCTGAGGGTGTATCGTCCACTGCCCTCGGGGATTTTATCTCCTGCCGTACCTGCCTTGATAATGGGGAAAATAAGACAGCTTTCAGCATATATATCTTCTCTGAGCAGAGTGAAGATAACCGTAGAGTCTGAGCCTGATGCAGAAGCAATATTGATAAGTCTGTCAGAATAGAAGGAATCTTTTTTAGCAAGATTGAAGGAATATACAACATCACTTGCGTCAATCAGACTTCCGTCGGAAAAATACAGCTCATCAGCAATCTGTACCGTAAGCTTTCTGCCGTCCCTTTCGGAGGAGGCAGCAATAAGAGGAGATACGCTGTAGCCGTCACCGGCAAGATAAAGTGTATCGTAAACCAGAGTCATCAGACTGCGGTTGAGGGGACTTGTTGTTTTGTAGGGGTTAAAGCCCTTGCCTTCAAAATAACCTAAGGTTATCTCTCTGGGGGCTATGGGTGCAGTTGTGGTTTCGGTTGTGGTAATTTCTGCAGGCTCAGTTACCTCTTCTTCTTTACCGCAGAAGGTAAAAGCCGTGAGAATAAGAATTGCACCGAGAAAAATGCAAAACAGTTTTTTCATAAAAATCTTCCTTTATTCAAAGCTCATTCAAGGCATACTCTTTCAACAGAAAGGCATCTGCCCGTTTTATCATCGACAGAAAAGATACAGCCGTTAAGCATACATCTGCCTTCAGCACAGTCGAAGCGGGTGGGCATAGCAGTCTTAAACTTGTTTATCACAATATTACTGTCAACACCGAGTACACTGTCAATAACTCCGCACATACCGATATCGGTAATATAACCCGTGCCCGAGGGGAGAACTCTTTCGTCAGCTGTAAGAACATGGGTATGAGTGCCGAAAATTGCAGAAACTCTGCCGTCGAGATAAAAGCCCATTGCCTTCTTTTCACTGGTAGCTTCGGCGTGGAAATCCACAAGTATAATATCGGTTTTTCCTTTTATTTCGTTAAGCACTCTGTCAACGGTGCTGAAAGCATTGTCACACCAGTCCGAAGAATACATATTGCCTATAAGATTTATAACTGCCACCGTATATCTTCCCATATCCACAAGGGCATAGCCTTTACCCGGAGAAGAAGGGGAAAGGTTGCAGGGCCTTATTACAAAATCATTTTCTTCAAGGTAGGAATAGACCTCTTTTCTTCTGAAAACGTGATTACCGGTAGTTATAAAGTCAACACCGCTTGTGAAAAGATGCTCGGCGGAATCGGGGGTAATTCCGTTGCCTGTGGCTGAGTTTTCACCGTTGGCAATACAGAAATCTATACCTTTGAGCTTTTTGAAAGCGGGGAGCTTTTTTCTGACAAAGTCACAGCCGATACCGCTTACAACATCACCTAAAACAAGAATATTCATACTTTCACCTTAATTAATTTTAATCGTAGAGATATTCACTTACATCAAAATCGTCATCGTTGGGGTAATAATCCCAGCCGTCGTAATAATTGCCTTCTTTTTCACCTTCGGGGCTTTCGGGAATTTCCTTTATTACCTCAATCTTTCTTCCGCTCATCCATAAGAAATGGGATACAAGAAGAGTATATCCGCAGCAGGAGGGGGTAAGCCATTCGGCGGCAGAGGCTTCAGGGATACCGAAGTTTGAAAGGATAGTTGAAATGACACCGCCGTGAGTGACAATAACCGTTCTTTCGGCACCTGATTTTATAATACCGTCAACCATTTTTGAAAAGCAGTTGCACACACGGTTTGCAAAATCCTCATTGCTTTCACCGAAGGGAGGACTTATGCCCTTTTCACCTCTTATCCATTTGTCGAAGGCGGGCTCCGTTTCGTGAAGGACTTCAGCAGTCTTACCCTCGAATTCACCGAAATTGTATTCCGTAAGGTCATTCATTACAATAGGGGTAATGTGGGGATAAAGAATTTCTGCTGTTTCTCTGCATCTTTTAAGAGGTGAGGTGAAAACAAAGTCTGCATCGGGATAGATGTAGCTTTCCTTAGCCTCAATAAGCTGTTCCTTACCCTCGTCACAGAGAGGAGTGTCGGTTCTTCCTGCATAAACGCCGTCAAGATTATCCTGCGTGAGTGCATGTCTGATAAGATGTATACGGTAAGTTTTCATAATTCAAGTCTCCAATAAAATATTCATATTATTAT
>JAZRQQ010000019.1:0-18338 GCA_045649935.1 Acutalibacteraceae bacterium
GCCTCTTACAAGAACTTCATCTTCATAAACCTCAACAACGATACCGTCACCGGGTTCATAATCAACAAGCTCTGTTGAACGTGAAAGATTGATTGTATTAACTCCGCCTTCGACCTTAAAGTTATCTGCTCCGAGATGATCGTGAACGTGGCCGTGAATATATAATACGTTGTCATAACCGCTGAGAAGCTTTGCAAGAGAGTCACGTGCTACTCCTTCAAGGTAGTAAATAGGATGATGATTGAAAACAAAAATGGGAGCATTTTCTGAATCTGCTTTATCGAGCACTTCTTTGAGCCAGCTGAGCTGTTCTTCACTCATTACACATGAATTAACACAGAGCGCCTCTGATGTAAGACAGATCATATAGCATCCGTTGATAACTTCATAATAATAGGATTTTTCAATCTTATTGCCGAGAGCGTGGTTGTTGATAAGATAGTTTCTGTAGAAATTATCATAGTTGCCTTCACCGTTACCTAAATCGTGATTACCTGTAAGAACAATATTCTTTTCGGCAGGATTAACAGCCTTCAGTCCGGCATAGAAGAAAAAGTTTTCAAGAACCTGACCGTTCATAACGTTATCACCGAGAAAAACAACAGCGTCATTATTTTTTCCGGCTTTCAGGCCATTAAGAAGCTTGCTGTAAGCTTTGTAGCTATCGGGGTTATTTGTTTCAACGTGAATATCAGATACTGCAGAAAAGCTCATAACAAGCTCTTCCTGATTCTTTGCACAGTATGCTGCACCGTCACCGCCGAATGCAGGAGACATCATCATAAGAAGAGTGAGCAGAGTTGCAAGCACCTGCTTGACAAATACGACAACAGTTGTAATATCCATATTTTATTCCTTCTTTCAAATAATTTTTGTGAATTAATTATAGCATAATGTTTTATGTTTGTAAATCAATTATCATAATTATTTCTCCTTTTGTTCCTGAAAACTCTCTTATAACAATCTTACCGCTAAATTACTTTAAAGTGAGTATTAATATATAAATATACACTTGACGAAAGTTCTTGTGGTATTTATAATTAAAAGAAAAAAGCAAGGATGTATGCAAATGAAAACATATGCAACTTATTTTCAGAATGACAAGGATTTGCCGATCAAATATGGTGAAATTAATCTGATTAATCCCGAAAGACAGCGTCTTCGCGGTGAGCCTTTATACAAAGGCACGGAAGTATATCCTGTTTTTCAGGGCTTTTGCGGAACAGATTTTGAGCTTATGAAAATGGGACGCAACAATAAGCTTCAGCCTAAATTCCCTGAAGGTGAAAACCGCCTTATCAACGGTCACGAGGGCGTTGTATGGGTACCGTCAGAAAACAGATTTGCAATAGTTCTTATCCGTGGCGGAGACAGCTATGACCCCACCCGTTACACAGAGGATGAAACCTACTTTGAATACGGATGTGATAAGGCTGACGGACTTTTCTGTGACAAAAACTATTTTAATCCCGATATGCTTCTTCACCTTCCCGAAGAATATGAAAGCCTTGAAAAGCTGCCTTTGTCAGTAGCTAAAAAGCTTTCATTTGCCGACCCCTATGCATGTGCTATTTTCCAGCTTGAGCGTATGGAGGATTTAGGTGAGGCACAGAATTTCAGAGTTGAAATGGCTAAAAACAAATGCTCAGAAGCCGAAGCAAGAAAACTTGCAAAGGATAATATTTTTTCAAAAACTGTTGTTTTCGGTCTTGGCATGACAGGACTTTTTATTGCAGATCAGATCAGACGCAATCACCCGCAGGCACAGATACTTTTTGTGGGCAGAAGTGATGAAGGCTGTAAAAAGGTTACCTTCTCCAAGGAAATAGCTGATGCAGATTATTTTTGCACATCAGGACTTTCCGAAAAAGAAACTGCAGAAAAAATTATGGAAAAAATCGGTGGCAGAGCAACAATGTTCGTCGGAACAAGCGGTGCAGATGTTGAACACAGAATTGCTTTTGAGCACAGAGTTCTCGGCTGTAACGGTGTATATAACAGCTTCTCTCTCGGACCCGTGGTGTCCTATGATACAATGCCCTTCGGCTTCGAAAACCATCTTATTTTCGCATCAATCAATTTCCGTCAGGAACATATGGAAAAGGCTATTGATGTTCTGGTTGACAGCCGTTATGATGAGGTTGTTGAGCTTATCTCCAAGGATGAATTCATAACTGATCCCCTTGACGCATATGAAAACAAAATTTTCTGCAAGGGTGCGCCTCTCAAAACAGGTGTAATATGGAATAAAAAATATATAGATGAGGACAGATAATTATGAAAGCTATAGTAATCCCCAATCCGAATGAAATTGAAATCAGAGAAATGCCTATGCCTGTTGTTAAGGAAGGTGAAGCTCTTCTTAAGGTTAAGTATGTCGGCATCTGCGGTGCAGACGTTGCTTCCTTTACGGGAAACCAGCCTTTTACTACATATCCACGAATTCCCGGCCATGAGTTTTCAGCTGAAATTGTTTCAATCCCCGAAAACGATAAAGATCTGAAGATCGGAGATATCGTTACGTGTAATCCTTATTTCAATTGCGGTACTTGCTACTCATGTGAACGCGGCTTTGTCAACTGCTGTACAGATAATCAGACAATGGGTGTTCAGAGAGACGGTGCCTTCTGTGAATATATTTCAATGCCCGTTGAAAGAATTTACAAAGGCAAGGGTCTTTCTGCACAGGAGCTTGCACTTATTGAGCCCTTCTCAATTTCACAGCATGCCGTATCACGTGCCTCAATCAAAGAAACAGATAATGTTCTTATTATCGGTGCCGGTCCTATAGGACTTTTTGCACTTCTTGCTGCAAAGCAGAAATGCAAGAAAATTGTAGTTGCAGATATTCTTGACAACCGTCTTGACCTTGCAAAAGAATACGGCGCAGATGCAGTTATCAACACAAAGAAGCAGTCTCTCGAAGAGTTTACAAATGAATTCACAAAAGGCAACGGCTTTGATGTATGTATCGAGGCCTGCGGTGCACCTGAAACATTTTTAGCTTGTATTGAAAATTCTGCTTTTGCAGGAAATATTATTCTTATCGGCAACGGCAAACGTGAAACCAACTTCATTCACTCGGTAATTCTGAAGAAAGAGCTCAATATTCACGGAAGCCGTAACGCACTTAAAGATGACTTTATAAACAATATCGATACCGTTGCATCCGGTAATGCCGATGTTATGAAAATGGTAAGTGGTATTTATGATATGTCTGATGCACTTGATGCCTTCAAAGCACTTGCAAACAATGACGGCACACTTGCAAAACTTCTTATTAAAATTGGTGATTAAAATGAAAGAAACGGTAATTCAGTTTGGCGAGGGCAATTTCCTTCGCGGCTTCTTCGATTATTTTCTTGACGTAATGAATAAAAACGGCATTTACGACGGCAAGGCAGTTGTTATTCAGCCCCGTGCCGGCGGTAAATGTGCTTTATTAAACGCTCAGAACTGCAGTTATAATCTTTATTTAAGAGGCGTAGAAAAGAGTGAAGTAAAAAGTCAGCATCATTTTATTGAATCTATCTCCAGATGCATTGACCCTTATAAGAATTTTGAAGATTATATGTCCCTTGCAGAAAATGCTGATATGCGCTTTATTGTTTCCAACACAACTGAAGCAGGTATTGAATTTGACCCTTCCTGTAATTTTGATGATATGCCCTGCAGATCATTTCCCGGAAAGCTGACTCAGCTTCTTTACAGACGTTATAAAAATGGACTTAAGGGCTTTATTATACTCCCCTGCGAGCTTATTGATAATAACGGTGATGTTCTTAAAGAATGTGTTCTGAAATATGCTGAGCACTGGAATCTCAAAGCAGAGTTTACCGATTGGCTGAAATCAGAAAACTCCTTTGTCAATACTCTGGTTGACAGAATTGTTACAGGTTATCCTGATGACGAAACAAAGGATCTGCACCCCGACGATAAGTATCTTGATACTGCCGAGCTTTTCCATCTCTGGATTATAGAAGGTGATTTTGAAAGCGAATTACCTCTTAAAAAAGCGGGATTCAATGTAGTTTGGACAGATGACGCAAAGCCATATAAAAAAATCAAGGTGAGAATTCTGAACGGTGCCCACACATCTCTTGTTGCCGGAGCTTTGCTTTCCGGTATAGAGACAGTCGGTGATGCTATGAAGGATGAAACAGCACTTGCTTTCCTCAGTAAGTGTATGACGGAAGAAATTCTGCCTACTATCGGTGAAAATGATGAAAGCATATCTTTTGCAAATCATGTTTTTGACCGATTCAGAAATCCCTTCA
This sequence comes from Acutalibacteraceae bacterium, assembly GCA_045649935.1. Lineage (GTDB taxonomy): Bacteria > Bacillota > Clostridia > Oscillospirales > Acutalibacteraceae > UBA6857. Next base: position 4,278 of record JAZRQQ010000019.1, read on the forward strand.
TTAAACACAAGTGGCGTTCTATTGCACTTAATTCCGTAAGCAAGTTTTCCGTCCGCGTGCTCCCCACCCTTCTTGAGTACAAAGAGAAAAACGGCTTTTACCCCAAAGGACTTACAATGTCACTTGCTTTCCTTCTGTATTTCTACAAAAATGACACACCCGACGATGCTGCAGAGATTATTGAAACAATGAAGAACGATAGTATTGAAGAAATTCTCAGAAACACTTCACTTTGGCAGAATGATCTTTCGGATATGTCCGTAATAATCACTGAATATTGCAATAAAATTCACAGTCTCGGAGCAAAGGAGACAATGAAATGGATACTGTCAGAATAAACGAAAAGGATAATGTTTGCGTGAGCCTTGAAACCGGTCATAAAATAGCTTTGACTGATATAAAAAAAGGTACGGATATTATCAAATACGGATATCCTATAGGATACGCTACTGAAAATATCAAAAAAGGTGAAAATGTACATTCACACAATATGAAAACAAAATTAGGTGATATTCTTTCTTACGAATATGAGCCTGACTTCTCGTACCCTGAAACCAAAGAGCCGTTTTATATTAATGCTTATGTCCGTGAAAACGGAGATATCGGTATAAGAAATGACATTTGGATTGTGCCTACAGTCGGCTGTGTAAACAGTATTGCAAAAAAGCTTGCCGAAACAACCGGAGCTCTTTTCTTTTCTCATTCTTACGGCTGCAGTCAGCTTGGTGACGATATGAAAATCACTCAGCTTATTCTCCGCGGACTCATAAAGCATCCCAACGCAGGCGGTGTGCTTGTGCTCGGACTTGGCTGTGAAAATAATAATATTCCCGAGATGAAAAAAATTCTCGGAAATATTAACGAAAACAGAATAAGATTTCTTTCTGTTCAGGACTGCGAAGATGAAATCAAAGAAGGCACAGAAATTATTGAACAGTTAAAAGACATAGCTTCAAAAGATAAACGTGAAAGAGTTTCTGCTTCAAAACTTAAAATAGGTCTGAAATGCGGAGGCTCTGACGGGTATTCAGGAATAACTGCCAATGCTGTTGTCGGAAGAGTAACCGATGAAATATGTGCAATGGGAGGAACTGCAGTTCTTACTGAGGTTCCCGAAATGTTTGGCGCTGAAACTGTACTTTTCAAAAGATGCGTAAACAGAGATGTTTTTGAAAAAAGTGTAAAGCTTATTAATAATTTCAAGCAATATTTCAAAAGCCACGGTGAGCCCGTCTCTGAAAATCCTTCACCCGGTAACAAGGAAGGCGGAATCACCACCCTTGAAGAAAAATCTCTCGGCTGTGTACAGAAGGGTGGTTCTGCTCCTGTTACAGATGTACTTGATTACGGTGAAACTGCTGTAACAAAAGGTCTGAATCTTCTGAACGGACCCGGCAACGATATTGTTTCAATAACAAATCTTGCCGCCGCCGGATGCCACCTTGTATTGTTTACAACCGGCAGAGGCACTCCTCTTGGCGGTGCAGTGCCAACAGTTAAAATTGCATCAAACAACACAATTGCTGCTAAAAAATCTCATTGGATTGATTTTTCTGCATATGGTGAAGACAAACAGCAAAAAGCATATGAGCTTCTCGAAATAATTAAGGATGTCGCCGACGGAAGAGAAACGAAAAATGAAATTCTCGGCAACAGAGAAATTGCAATATTTAAAGACGGGGTAACATTATGATTATAGATGCACATGCACATTTATGGAAAAAGCAAAATGGTATTGTAAACGGCAAGGCTGTTTATGATATCGGAGGCGGAAAAAGTGATTTTGGCGGGCAGATCCGTCAGATGATGCCTCCTTATATGACTGACGGTGAAAATTCAGTTGAACGCTTTCTTGCGAATATGGACTATGCCGGTGTAAGCGGTGCTGTTATCACTCAGGAATACATTGACGGCAATCAGGACGAATACCTTCTTGAATGCAGAAGTGACAGAATTAAAATCTGTGCTTTATACGAGGAAAAGCCACTCAGAGATATCAGTGGCTTCGATGGTATAAAAATCTGCGCATCACGTCTTGCCGATAAGAATCTTTTAAATCATACCGAGCCCTTCAGAATCGCAAATAACTGTGGGAAATTTATTTCAATCGACCTCGCTGACGGCAATGAACAAACGGATATGCTCAACGAAATAATCCGTATGTTCCCTGATCTGAAAATTGCAATCGGACATTTCGGAATGGTTACCCGTGAAAACTGGCTCGAGCAGATAAAGCTTGCAGAAAATAAAAATGTATTTATTGAAAGCGGCGGTATCACATGGCTCTTCAATTCTGAGTTTTATCCCTATCCGTCCGCTGTAAAAGCAATAAATCAGGCCGCTGAGCTTGTAGGCTTTGAAAAGCTTATGTGGGGAAGTGACTATCCCCGTACAATGACTGCCATTACCTACAAGATGAGTCTTGATTTCATTGAAAAATCATCTGAGATTTCCGAGGAAAACAAGCATCTTATTTTAGGTGAAAATGCAAGAAAATTCTATGATTTCAAAGAGCTTCCGATTCCCGAAAAAGTAAAAAATATGGTTGAAGATTAATTCAATCACAATATAAAACCTGTACTTACGGAATAACCGAAAGTACAGGTTTTGTTAATTATTTTGATACCTTATCCGTAAATAGGTCCATATGTCTTACATGCACGGTAATCAGCACTCTGACTGTCTTCAGTACCGAATGCAGCCCATGAATGGGGACGGAAGATTCTGTCTTCCGGTACATTGTGCATATTTACAGGTATACGCAGCATTGAAGCTAATGTAATGAGATCGTCACCAACATGGCCGTAAACAGTTACGCCGTGATTTGCACCCCAGTTAGCCATAACTGAATATACATCCTTAAATGCACCCTCACCAGTAAGATTAGGTACAAACCATGTTGTAGGCCATGTGCGGTCAGTTCTCATATCAATAGGATTATGTGCTTCATCGGGCAGATCAGCTGTATATCCTTCTGCAATCTGAATTACAGGACCGATACCGTCAATGATATTTACTCTGAGCATTGTAACGGGCATTTCAGCCTTACAACGGAAGTGACTTGAGAATCCGCCGCCTCTGAAATATTCATAGTTGGCTCTGCACCAGTCTGTTGCCTTCAGGCAGGCAGTGATATCTTCTTCTGTCATTTCCCAGAAAGGCTTCATACAACCGTCACCGTCATTATTCTTTGAAGCACCGCTTCCGTCAAGAGCAGTTGCACCGGAATTGATAAGATGAATAAAGCCTTCCTTTGCCTTACCTTCAGGCTTTATACCGGTAACTCTTTCACAAGCCTCAGGACTCCAGTATGTACGTACATCATGGAAGCAAGGAGCACTGCCGGAAACAAGAGTACCGAGCATCATTGCAACACCATTGAGAGTGTCATTTTCAGTTGCAAAGGGCGTAGGAGCCTTAGGTCCGTTCCAGTCAAAGGTTGATGCCATTATTGCTTCTGTAAAGTCTGCGTTGGGAAGCCAGTCAGTCCAGTTTCTCTGTCCCTGGAAGCCACCTGCAACGGCATTCTTTCCGAGAGCCTCCTCATGCCAGCCCATTTCACCGAGCTTTTTATTGCCGTAAAGAATATCTCTTATAATAATTGTCATTTTTGCAATAAATTCCCAATCCTTGTCTGCAGGTACAACCTTGGACTTTCTGATAATTTCAGGAAGATTTTTACCTGCATTTACATCAAAGCCTTCCTTACAGTTGGCTTTTATCCAGGCAAGTGCCTTTTCATACTCATCTTTATCAAATATTTCGAGAGTAACTCTTCTGATAATTTCACTCATATCTACCCATTCTGCACGGATACCGAAATATTTCTGGAACATTGAAGCATCACAGTAGCTTCCGGCAATACCCATAGAGATACCGCCAAGATTAACGTAAGCCTTGTTCTTCATCCAGCCTACTGCTACAGCGCCTCTTGCAAAACGAAGAATTTTTTCTGCAACATCGTCGGGAATTGTTCTGTCATCAATATCCTGAACATTTTTTCCGTAGATTGAAAATGCAGGAAGACCCTTCTGTGCATAAGCTGCCATAACAGCTGCAAGATAAACTGCACCGGGTCTTTCTGTGCCGTTAAAGCCCCATACAGCTTTGATTGTGTTGGGGTTCATATCAAAGGTTTCCGAGCCGTAGCACCAGCAAGGAGTAACAGAAAGAGTAGCAACAACATTTTCCTTTGAGAACTGATCCTCACACTTTGCCGCCTCAGCACCGCCGCCGATTGTTGTCTCAGAAATGACACACTGTACGGGAGTTCCGTCGGGATATCTGAGATTATCACTGATAAGCTTCGCTGCTGACTCAGCCATACCCATCGTCTGAATTTCAAGACTTTCACGTACGCCTCCCCAGCGTCCGTCAATTACGGGTCTAATACCAATTTTAGGATATAACATAATATTTTCTCCTTATAATTAATTATTTATTATTTTGCAGAATCTTTCGAAGGCTTCATCCCAATCGGCTGTATGCTCTTCGTTATAAATTCTGACTTTTTCTGTTTCTGCAATAATTCTTCTGCCCTGCTCAATACTTTCAATTTCACCTGATGCAATAAGCTGAAGAATAATATTACCCAAAGCTGTTGCTTCAACAGGACCGGCAACAACTGGTATGCCAATGCTCTGAGCTGTCATTTCACACAGGAAGCCATCCTTTGTTCCTCCACCCATAAGATGAAGAATATCAAATTTTCTGCCTGTGCACTCCCCTATCTGCCCGAGAGCAAATCTGTATTTCAGAGCAAGACTTTCATAAATACATCTGACCAGCTGACCGATTGTCTCAGGCACGGGCTGACCTGTATTTTTACAGTAAGCTCTTATTTTATCAGGAAGATTTCCGTGAGCAGAAAGCTCAGGGGCATCGGGATCTATAAAGCTTCTGAAGGGCTCACTTTCCCTTGCAAGCATTTCAAGTTCATTATATGAATACTTTTTGTCGGTTACAGCAAGATCTCTTCTCGTCTCCTGAATAAGCCATAAGCCACTTATATTTTTAAGAAAGTTGATTTTACCGTTAGCACCTATCTCGTTAGAAAGCTCTAAAGCATTACTCTTCTCTGTCATAAGAGGCACATCAAGCTCACATCCGAGAAGTGACCAGGTACCGCAGGAAAGAAAAGCTGCATTTTCACTTTCAGTGGGCATTGCCGCAACAGCACACTGAGTATCGTGACCAGCAACACTTATAACAGGTATACCTTTATATTCACCGTTTACTGTTGCACTTTTACATAGTGGTGCAAATAAGCCCTCTCTGATTCCGAATTTATCAAGAACTTCCTTACTCCAGTTTTTCGTCATAGGATTGAACATCTGAGAAGTAGAAGCTATTGTTGTTTCGGAAACCTTTTTTCCCGTAAGGAGATAAGCAAACAAGTCAGGCATAAACAGAAGCTTATCAGCCTTATGAAGATTATCATCAGAAACAAGCTGAAAGAGAGTGTTTATATTCATTATCTGATTGCCTGTTTCTTTATAAAGGCTGTCCGCATCAATTTTACCAAATACTTTTTCCGTAGAATTTACAGTGCGTGTATCACGGTAATGATAAGGCTCATGCATCAGCTTACCTTCACTGTCAAGAAGGCCGTAGTCAACACCCCATGTATCGAAAGCAAGAGAATCAATTTTACCTGCCTTTTCAACAGCAGCTTTCACCTCAGAGATTATCATATCAACATTATGGCAGATATGTCCTTCAACGTTTTTTGGGATATTTTCAAAACGGTGAATTTCTTCATAAGATATCTTTTTACCGTCAAACTCCGCTTTAATAGCTCTGCCCGTTGAAGCACCGAAGTCAAAGGCTAAAACTGTTTTCATTTGACCACACCCTTCTTAAGCAGAATGTTGGCATAGATTGCTTTTTCACCCGTTGCTATAATCAGATATGCACCCTTTGCTCTCTCATAAAAAGCAAATCGTTCAGTATATTCAATTCCGCCGCAATCAGGCTCGTATTTTTCAATAAGTTCCTTATATGTATCCCATATTTCGGGAGTGCCACATGTATCACCTTTGACAACCTCCATAAGTGCAACGGGCTTATCGGTATATGTATCAAGAGGGATAAGCTTTAAAACTGCATCTAAAATTTCAGGTACACCGTGTCCGTCAGCACGGATTACTATTGAATTTTTGCCGACACTGTGACACGGAAAGTTTCCGTCAGCAATTACAAGCTCATCACCGTGTCCCATTTCAGCAAGAGCCTTCAGCAGCTCGGGAGAAATTAACGGAGATATTCCTTTAAGCATAAAAGCACCTCTTAATCTTTCTTATGAAGTATGTCATCATCAGGGTTAAATACTTTATAGCCGGGATGACGTCCCGTAACTCTGTAATAACCTCTGAGATCAATAAGCTTCTGTATATTATCTCTGCTGATATCGTGGCTTCCGCCAAGAATAACCGCATTGATAGTTATTTTAGCCCAGAGCTCAAGACTCTCCATTCTGTAAAATGCAGTTATTACATCGCTTCCTACAGCAAGAGCGCCGTGATTTTCAAGAAGCATTACATCATGCTCTTCAAGATAAGGCTCAATTGAATCGGGCACTTCTGATGTAGAAGGAGTACCGTAAGGTGTAAGAGGCACAGAGCCGATAACAGCTACATCCTCAATCATATTATACATATCCATAGCCTTATGAGCCACTGCAAATCCGGTAGCACCGGGAGGATGAGCATGAATTACACTGAAAACATCTTCTCTTTTATCGTAACAACGAAGATGCATCTTAATTTCGCTTGAAGGTCTGTATCCCTCCTGAGCCTCAAGAATATTACCTTCCTTATCAAGTATTACAAGCTTGTCAGGTGTGATAAAAGATTTACTGATACCCGTAGGGGTTGCAATAACTCTGCCGTCTGAAAGTCTTGCGCTTACATTACCGTCATTAGCTGCAACCCATCCGAGCTGCCACATTTTATGACAGACATCACATATCTGTTCTTTGATAAGTTCTATGTTTTCCATATATTGTTCTCCTTTATTTCTAATTTTTACCAATTATAAATTACTGTTTCACCGTCAATTTCCCATTCGGAAGGGGTTTTTGTTTCAAAAATATCAATGGGTCTGATACTGTGATTTTCGTTGTAGACTTTATAAGCTTTAATGATATCTTTTTTCTGTACACTGTCTATTTTATCTGTACAGGAAACAAAAAGAGGTGTGTTGCTGTAAGAAAGAAGATGCAGCCACTGTCTGTTCTTATCCCACGGAACAAAATTTTTAAGTATACCGACACAGTCAGCATCACACATATAGAAAGCTTCGTTCTGTGCGAGGCGGAAGGCAAGAGTGTTTACACCCATCGTCTTTGTACGGTCCCATTCCCTGCCGCTTGTATCATCACCTGTTCTGTAAATATGCACAAGTCCTGCTGACAGATGTGAAACAGTATTACATCCGATAATAAGCATATCACCTGCAGCCTCTTTTACAAGACGGTAAAAATCAAGAACGATTTCAGCATTTGTTTTTGTTTTATCATAAAAATGCCATCCGTCAATCTTAGTGACGATAGACTCAGATTCGTTCGGGAATTGTCCAAAAAGATCGTATGTAGAAAAATCGTGCTTTATAAGCTCATATCCCCAATTTCTGATTCTTTCTATATCAGCTCTGATATACTCCTGAACTACGGGATGCGTAGGATCGAGATATGTTCTTTTTCCGCCTCTGAGAATCCTCATTTTTCTCTTGATTTTTCTGTCCTTATTACGCAGAAGTCTTACCCAGATACCAGGTCTTGCACCAACATTTTTTATATCAGCTGCAAGCTTTTCCATATCTCTGAATTTTCTGTTGGGATACCAGGGTCCGCAGCATGAATGCTTCTGCCAGCAATCATCAATAACCTCAAAGGGTCTGTTATCAATACCTGCAGCAAGCTCTGCCTGAAACGCTGCATCGGATACAATCTGCTTATAAGAGCTTTTTCCGTAGGCGTAATACCAGTTATTACCACCGTAAACTCTCTCCTTCGGAAGAACGGGATTATCACAAAGCTTTTTGCAATAATCCTTAAGGCAATTAAAAACATCACCGCTTTCGTACTTCTCATAGACGAAAGTTGCAAGATGTACCTTCCTGCCGTCAAGATGAACTCCGTTACCGCCGTTTCTGCAGTCAATAAAAGCTGTAATGCCTGATTTATCATATCTGAAGCTGACAAAAGAGTTTGCACCGGTTTTAATACCGAAGCAAAAAGATTCTTTTTTATCTGTCGCAATAAAATACCAGGGCATATATCTGTCATTCTCAGACAGCTTAAGAAATTCAAGCTTTCCGTAGCTTCTTTCCCATGTGTCACCAAGTACAAGAACATTGTCACCGCTGTCAGACATCCAGTTAAGCTCTATAAATTTAGGTTTGTCTTTTTGCGCAGTTATATAAAGCTCTAATCTGTTATCCTTTACTTCGGTTTCAAGAACTGCATCTGTTACTACTCCGTCACAAATAATTTTCGAAGTGAATTTTCCAAGCTCGAAAAACATACTCAGCCTTCTTTCATTTATTCGGTTTCACTGCTTATCTGCAGCTCATATGAACATATTAATTATAAATGATTATAACAGAAACAGCAAGAGAAAAATTGATAAAATTACTAAATAATTTTTATATTTCAGCATATTTTTATAATTTTTTCTTTTTTTATTATATTTTCAGATGAAACGGCTTTCTCATGACAACGTGATGCTATAGGATTTTTATCGTCCCTTCCCTCAAGCTTTACTTTTTCAATATAAACAAAATAACCCTTAATATTTTTCTTTTGTACATTATATTATTTTTGTTAATTAAAATCACGGATGCCATCTCTGAAGCCGAGATGCAAGGTATGCTTTCCCGAATCAACAAATATTTCCTCAGCCTTTCTTTCAGACTTACAGAACTTACTGTCATAACGGTCATAAATCTTCGGCTGAGGTACATCATTAACATTAAAAGTGCCGTCATAAGATACACTGATTTTTCCTGAGCAGGTACTGTATTCAGCGTATCCGTCGCCTCCGAAAAATACAGTGTTATTTCTTATTCTCATCTTAAAATCACTGTATGTCTCTTTATCTTCGTCAGAAAGCTCTGTAATATAAATATGATATTTTCCGTCATATCTGCATAAATCAAATTCAGATTTAATTCTGTAGTTATCGGGTATTTCCTTACCTTTATATAAGCCCGATGCTGAATCAGCATCGAAGGGCTTGTATTGCAGTTTTCCGTTTGAAATAAGAGCCACAAAGACTCCGTTTTTTCTTGCAAAAACAGTATTTCCGTCAAGCTCAAATTCATCATAGAAATCCTTCGGCATATATGCGTGTGTCATCTTAGCAATTGACGTTTCACCAAGACGCAGCTTATCGGGAAGCTTGTATATTGTTATATTTACATTTTCATTCTGAACGCTCATAGGGCGTCTTCCGTTACCTATCCAGTATCCGGGTGATACACCGTATCTTCCTTTTCCGTTTTCTGCAGGATGAGTTGTAAAAAGAGTAAGAGCCTCACCTATGTTTGCTGTCCATTCGTGGTCCTGAGCGCCGCACATATCAACGTCTTTAGATATTGATGTTGACATTGAATAATGTGCTGTACGGTATGTATAGATATTTCCTCTTCCCGTCGCTATTCCGTGAGGCATAATATTGAATTTTTCACCGAATTTTTTCCAATTGACAAATCTGAATAACGTAATATTAAGAAACCTGAAATAACCGAGAAAAGAGTTGCGGTACATTTTATTGTCTTTCAGATATTTAAGGCTATTGTATATTACCTGCGGATTTGTAAAGGTTTCTGCACCCCACTGAGCCATTATCTGATGGGGCTCAGTACCGATAAGACCTTCATTTTCCATATCCTCTGGAGACAGACCACAGCCAAGCTTTGAAACAAAAGTACCATCGTATAAAGCTATATCTTTAACAGCCTCAGGCAGAACATAAATGCCTTTTTTCACTATATCTGTAAAACACAGAATAATATAATTAGCCTTCTTTGACAATGATAGATTTATCTGCTCTTTTTCCCTGTCAGTAAGATAAGGATTGCCAAGAAATTTCTCTGCACAATCTGTTCCCCAAAGAACATTCATTGCCGAAAGAATACTGTTACCGTAAAAGTTGCCGATCTTATTGTTTCCGTACATTCTTGAGCTTGTTGCAACAAAACGGTTATTTACACTGCTCAGAGCAACATCAAGCCAGAGTGTATCCATTATTATCTTCATTTGCTCAACAGAATTTTTATCCTCTGAGTAAGCAATATAATTAGCCATAGGAGCTATATCTTCTGCAAGATAATTGTTACTGAGATATTCAGAAAATCCGTAATTAAATCTCTGCTCCATCCAAGAATCTATTCTTTTTTTCGCTTTTAACATATGCTCCCTACCGGTCATATCGTTGTTTCTGAAGACCTCATCAGGCCACTCCTGACCCGCAAGAAATTCAGAAACAGCAAAGAGTATCTGATGGTTTTCAGACCAGAAGCACATACTGTCATCTCCGGGCTCGTCCATAAAATACTTAAAATCAAGAAAAGTATTTTTTATAAGCAATCTGCATTTTTCATTGAGCTTATTGCCGCAATCCTTATAAATCTTAAATAGCATCTGCGCTCTGAAATCAGAGCAGTCAAAACGCTTATACATATACTCTGACTGAACAGAGAGCATATCATAAATTTCATCCTCTTTAAAAGAAGGTTCCGTCTGCTCACCGATAAGAAACAGATATAAATCTTCAAACATCTTACCACCCGAAGTTGATTTATAATAATCAGCTTCCGTATCATCCGGCAGCTCCCTTGCGGGCTTCTGTACTATCAGAATGATAAATTCAATAAAGGTTAAAAGAAGAATTATTCCTGCCATCAAAAGAATTGTATAACCAAAAGCCATATCTCACTCTCCGTTTCAATTTTAAGATATGCATTGAAGAAAATATGCCGTAGTAAAAGAACAGATATGTGTACTCAATTAAAATATTACCGTCAAATCCCGATGAAATATTTTTAAGAAGAGTGTCTATATAAGTCGGAATGTACTTACATATATGTTTTATTTTCTTTCGAGCATTTTCTTTTTTAAAGAAGGATATTTCATCTTATTTGCAGCATTTCTCAACGAATAAAAAAGCTCACCGAGAGAAAGTCTGGCAGTTCCTCCGAATCCCACAAAAGTCAGACTGTATGTTCTGTCAAGAAACTTGTCAATAAATATTTCCGTCTTCAACGGTTCCGATGCTTTCTTAGCATACTTTGAAAACGAATAGTCAAATTTTCTCTTCTCAAGAGAATCAAAATGCATATCACCCTTTTCAAATAAAAGGCCGTCTTTAATAAGTGTCGCAGAAAGAATAAGAATATCTTCATCCTCAGGAAGAACTACTGTATCTGCGCCTTCAAGAGATATATCAGCCTTGAAGAAATACATCTGCTTTGCAATCATATCACCGTCTTTATTATGGGTATGTGATAAGCTAAGCATCTGAGGCTCAGACTTTATATATCCCGTTTCACCTGACATCATAAGATCCCACTGACCGACTGCTTCAAAGCAGTCCTGAGCTTTCACTGTAATCTCCTTATCACCTGCTCTGAAGCTTATATCCTTATCACCGTCAAGAGATGTAAGTAAAAAACTTATAGCGGAAAATCCTTTTTCAACTCTGATGCTCTGTCCCTTGCAGATAAGACCGTTCAGTTCTCCCTGAGACATTTCGTACTCTGCACCTGAACGCAGAATCTTTTCGGATAAAAGCTCCCGAGGTACTGATATGCCATTCTTCAGAGTAGACTTGCTTCTTGTATTGTTTGATGTAACTGCTACAGCATTATAGGGTAAATTCACAGATTTATTCCCACTGTTATACTGTTTAGCTGTGTCGAATACTACAGCAAAGCTTCGTATCTGATTGGCTTTTATATCAAAGGTGAATTTATTATTTTCGGCAGTGAGTCTGTCTGTTTCTTTTTCGTCACCTCTGACCTCATAAATCTCTCTGATTTTTCCCGGGAAATCTATTTCTACATCCTTCTGAGGAGCACCCGTATACTCACATACTCTTATAATTACTCTGTCGCTGTCCTGCGCCTTTTTAAGAGCAGATATTCTTACCTTGTCACTGCTTATTTTCACGGCAGAGTAATTGTTATATATGCCGCTGTGTTTTTCTGTTATGAAAGTATGCATTCCCTGACAGAACTCATCTGCATATGCAATAATTTTCTCAGTTTCATCACAATGGGGATAAACAGCAAAACCGAAGCGGTTAATTCCAATATCAAGAAGATGCTGTGAACATTCCCAACGGTAATTATTAAGAGGTGTATGTACACAGGTAAGTCTGACAGTATTTCTGTCGGGCTTATCCCATCCTGAACGGGAGTCACTGAAAACAGCCGTACCGAAGCTTTCCTTTTCGTCAGTAATACCTGCCCACTTCTGTGCCGGCACCTCGAAAAGACGTTCAGTATTAGTGTTTCTCTCGGTATATCCGAAGCCTATATCGTAACGTGCTTTATCGTTGGATGCTACTGTATGTATTTCAGCCTTGAGCATCGACGCTTCCTCTCTCCAGTCAATTTCATTTTCAACGGAAACATACTCACTTTCAGCATCAAGAAAAATTCTCTGAACAAACACAGATTTCCCTGCTTTACGTTCAATACGCAGACTGCAAAGAGCCGTGCCTTCATCCTCAACAGTTATAACCGGATTTTCCGGATACATATATGCCGGTCTGCTCAAATCTGAAAGCTTTACCTCCCAGGCAGGCCAGTGATAGCTGTCCACATCGTGAAGAACAGCCATTTTTATGCTTTCTTTCAGTGCCTCTTTACCGGTCTTTTTATTATAAACAGAAGATATATCTCCCTTTTCATCAATAGTCACCGAAATATATTTGTTTTCAATAACATTACCCTTTATTCTGAGCTCTGTTTCAGTTACAGATTTTTCTGCAGTCAAATTCACATCATAAACTTCTATACCGCATGAGCCGACAGCTGCAAGAAATGTAACACGGATTTTATCTTCCAAAAGAGCTTTAACCTGAGAGGGCACCTCTTTTCCGTCTCTTGTAAATACTCTGACATACGGCAGTGTGGTCTCAGTCTTTAAATCTACGCTTACAGACTGAAGCCTTTTATTTTCACTTTGTACGGGATTAGATACAATTACCGGTATTCCCTTGACAAAAGAAGTGTCAACAAGGGCGGATAAGGATTTTACAGCCGCAGTATATTCAGATGAAAATGTATTCATAGCCTGAACATAATCATTATGACTTCTCTTATAGCATTTTTCAAAGGAGGTACCTGTAATATCATCATGGAACTGATGAGCTATAACCTTTTTCCAAGCGTTATCAAAAGCATCAGCAGGATATGCTGCTACGCCTTCGGTAAAAGCAGCCACGGAAAATCTTTCAGCTGCATCAGCGAGCAGCTCACATCTTCTGTTCCAGCGCTTTGTAACTGTTCTTGATGTATAGCTTCCGGCTCCGTGCTCAGTAAGAAGAAGCTCTCCTTCAAAAATCGGAAGCTTTGCCTTATCTTCTGAAGGTAAAGCAGAAATATCATCAAAGAATTCCTTTGTTGTAGCAGAAATGACTTTTATATCACTACAGTTGTTTTTTCTGATAGCTTTAACAACATTTCTTACAGATCTGACTGCAGGTCCGCCGCCACGGTCACCGGTACCGTGATACATAAAAGTTTTTGAATTTCCGTACTTTTCAGTGTTTTCCTTAAGATTTGAAAGAGCATTTTTATTTTTTCTGACATTTCCTGCAACAGTTACATAATTCCCCGGCTTCAGCGCACAGATAAGACCCTTTCCGTCAAGTCCTCTCCATAAGCCTATATCAAAGGGCACATCAACAGAACCACCCCATGTAAGCTTCTGTGTAGAAAATCCCGTAAGACCTGAATGAGCAGCAACACTTGGTAAAGCCTTACCGAAGCCGAAGCAGTCAGGAAGAAAAATATCATTTGATTCAACATCGAATTTTTTCCTGAAATAAC
>JAZRQQ010000020.1:0-4355 GCA_045649935.1 Acutalibacteraceae bacterium
CTTTGCTCACAAGTCAAAATATGGTTCAATTCTTCTTACTGAAAAATGCAGAAATATTAAGATACACAATATCATTTTTGAAGACTCGCCTTGGTGGACATATAAAATGCTCGTGTGTGATGATGTGAAAATCACTGATACTGTTATATGGAATAACCGAAATGTTGCAAACTCTGATGGATTTGATATTGCAGGAAGTTGTAATGTAGAAATTGACCACTGCTTTGTGTCAACGGCCGATGACGGCATTGTACTCAAAAATGCTATCTGGTGTGGCTGTGAGAAAGAAATGCACGGTATCACTGTGAGAAACTGCGAGGTTATCTCAAGAACAAACTGCTTCAAAATCGGCACAGAAACAACCTATGATGTTTATGATGTTACTGTCGAGGATTGCACCTTCCTGATGACAGACCTTTATCCCGGTGCTGTTTCGGGGGTATCAATCGAGGCTTGTGATGGTGCTAAGGTACACGATGTGAAAGTTAAAAATATAACTATGGACAGATGTACTTGTCCGTTGTTTATTCGTTTAGGTAACCGTAACCGAGCTGCAGAGGTTACTTCTGCAACTGCAAACAAAACAGAAATCGTCAAAGAGGCGGGTGATGAAAAGCCCGTAGACAAAAACATTTTTGACGGCAAGAGCGAAATGTATAATATAACAGTTGAAGATATAAAGGCTACAAATGTAGAGCTTCCTGTAATCGTTGCAGGTTACAAACAAAAGCTTAAGACAAAGTATTGTACTGATGTAACTCTCAAAAACTTCGATATAACTTATCGTGATGCCATAGAGATTAAAGATAACCGACTTTTTATCCCCGAATATACAAAGGTTTATCCTGAGTGCTGGAGATTCAGAAATCTTCCCGCTTATGGCATATGGGCAAGACACTGCCGAAATCTCAAAATTGAAAACTTCGCTTGCAGGGGTATAAAGGATGGTCACAGAAAAGAAAAAATCTTTATTGATTGCAAATAAGTAAGATGATTATCTTGTTAAAAAACAAAGTACCTGCCGTTCTGGTAGGTACTTTTACTATATTCACCATCTTCTGTCTTTCACATTGGGACAGTTATTCTTTTTAAACGCTGCTCTGAATTCCACATAGCAACCGCATTTCATACATACACCTGATATGAGATTGTCGCAACTTTTGCACTCGCTGAGCCTCTTTTCGTAAAGCTCATCGGGTGCCCTTTCTTTTTCGGAGAGCTTGTCAATTCGCTCCTTTATGCTTTTGAGTGTATCCTCTTCTGCTGCCTCGTGAAGCAGACATCTTTTACATTCTGCCATATTATTTAATCACGAACTTTGCAACTGAGCAGGGAGGGATTGTAGTTTTGAATCCATCTGCGAGGATTTCGTAATCGCTGAAAGCTTTTGTGTAGGCTACATTCTTGTTCTCAAAGCTGTTGTAGTCGTGGATGTCGCCTGTGAGAATTTCTGCTGAAAGATCTTTGAGATTAAAGTCTGCTATCTGACAGTGAATGTCTGCACTCTCATCAGCAGATGTGTTGACTACAGTTGCAATAATAGTACCGTCTTCTTTAACTGAAGCACTTTCTATAAGTTTAGGCAGGGTACCCTTGTCGGCAAGGTTGGGAGTAGTGATATATGAGCCGAGGAGTGTGTTTTCCTGATGGTCCTTATACATTTTGAAAATGTGATATGTGGGAGTAAGAAGCATATCCTCGCCGTCGGTAAGACCCACAGCCTGAAGCACGTTTATAGTCTGAGCAATGTTTGCCATTTTGATTCTGTCAGAGTGCTTGTTGAAAATATTAAGGGTAAGACCTGCAACAATAGCATCTCTCATAGTGTTCTGCTGATAAAGGAAGCCGGGATTTGTACCCTCTTCAACATCGTACCAGGTACCCCATTCGTCAACTATCATAGCGATTCTCTTGTCAGGGTCGTAGCGATTCATAATATCACCGTGACGGCGTACGAGCTCTTCCATTTTGTAAGCTTTTTCGATGGTAGTATAGTACTCATCTTTGGTGAAGCTGAGAGCTTTACCCTTATTGCCCCAATCACCGGGGAGAGTGTAATAGTGAAGTGACAGGCCGTTCATACGCCACGCTGCTTTTTTCATAAGTACATCTGTCCAGTTGTAGTCGAAAGCGTTTGCACCGCAGGCAATTCTGAAAATACGGTTGTTGCTGTCATAATCACGGACATAGGTTTCATAGCGTCTGTATTGGTCAGCGTAAAACTCAGGGTGCATATTACCTCCACAGCCCCAGTTTTCGTTACCAACACCGAAATATTTTACTTTCCAAGGTTTCTCCCTGCCATTAGCCTTACGAAGATCAGCCATAGGAGATACACCGTCAAAGGTCATATATTCAACCCATTCGCTCATTTCCTGAACTGTGCCTGAGCCAACATTGCCATTGACATAAGCTTCACAGCCGAGCTGTTCACAAAGTTCAAAAAACTCGTGAGTACCGAAGCTGTTGTCTTCAACAACCCCGCCCCAATGGGTGTTAATCACCTTTTTTCTGCTTTCTTTTGGGCCCATGCCGTCTTTCCAATGGTACTCATCAGCAAAGCAACCGCCGGGCCAACGCAGTACGGGAATGCCCATATCCTTGGGAGCATCAACAACATCTTTTCTCATACCATTGACATTAGGGATAGGGGAGTCCTCACCGACATAAAGCCCCTCGTAAATACATCTGCCGAGATGCTCCGAAAAGTGACCGTAAATCTCTTTGTTGATTTTACTGATTTTATGATTAGGGTTGATAAGATATTTTTCCATAGGTTTCTCCTTAAATTAATTGTTTATTTGCATTTTATAATATTTAGCTTTTCGCTGTTTCCGTGAATAGTATAATCTGTTACCTTGCCGTCTGCCCATTCAATATCTAAAGTAACATTTCCCTTTGCAGCCAGGCCCTTGACAGAGCTGTTTTTCCATTTGTCGGGAAGAGCAGGAAGCAGATAAATGTTTTCGCTGTCAGACTGTAAAAGCATTTCACAGATACCGCTGAGTGCACCGAAATTGCCGTCAATCTGGAAGGGCGGATGTGCATCAAATAGATTCGGATAAACGCCACCGTGGTGATAGTTTTCTCCGTCGGTATCAACAAGGGTAAGAAGCTTATCCACAAGTCTAAGGGCGTGGTTGCCATCACGAAGTCTCGCCCAGAAGTTGATTTTCCACGCAAGGCTCCAGCCTGTACCGTCGTCACCTCTGATTTTCAAAGTCTTTTTGCAAGCGTCAAAAAGCTCCTTATCCTTCTCATAGGTTATGAGGTTTGCCGGGTGCAGAGCATACAGATGCGAAACATGTCGGTGATGTACTTCTCTTTCAGGGAGCTGCTCATTCCATTCAAGAAGCTCACCGTTTTTACCTATACAAAGCGGCTTTATTTTTTCTATGCTGTCGCATATTTCAGTATAGAAATCATCCTTTACCGACAGCACCTCGCAGCTTTTTTTACAACCCTCAAACAAATCAAGAACGATACTGTTCATCATAGCAGTACTCTTCGAGGTTGCAGATACACCAAAACCGATTTTGAAATTGTTTTCAGGTGAAGTTGCGGGACAGATTATGAGATTGCCCTTTTCATCCTCGGTGAGAATATCAAGATAAAACTCTGCTGCTTTCTTCATAATGGGGTAAGCAGTTTTTCCGAGGAAATCTTTGTTGAGAGTGTACTCATAAATCTCAAAAAGACTTCGGCACAACCAACCTGAACCACCTTGCCAATAGCCCCAACAGGCTCTGCCCTGAACAGGATAAGAGAATCCCCATATATCAGAATTGTGGTGAACCACAAAGCCCTTGGCGTTATAGAAATTCCTTGCTACCTCTTCACCCGTGACGGATAAGGTCTTTAACATATCTGTAAGCGGAGTCATAAGCTCAGGCATATTGCAAGGAAGCACAGGCCAGTAGTTCATCTGTGTGTTGATGTTTGTGGTGTAATTGCAGTTCCACGAGGGCTTGATGCTGTTACTCCATATGCCTTGCAGATTAGTCGCCTGAGTACCAGCCCTTGAAGATGAAATCAGTAAGTATCTGCCGAAGTTAAAAAGCAAAACATAAAGATCATCATCGTTCTTGTTTTTCTGAAAAGCTTTGATTCTTTCATCAGTGGGTATCAACTCACTGTCGCTTGAACTGAGATGAAAAGAAACTCTGTCATAGTATGACTTATAGTCTGATATGTGTCTATTTTTGATATCATCAAAGCCAAGCTTATAAGCTTTATCTAAAGTTTCAATGCAACAGTTTTTGTACTCTCTGCCCTCTGTGACAGGGTGCTTGTCAAAGCCGTTAAAGCTTGTTTTTATTGTGAAATATATAGTTGCATAGATTGCATTTTCGATG
>JAZRQQ010000021.1:0-7624 GCA_045649935.1 Acutalibacteraceae bacterium
CCTTACACCCGAAATCATCAAGGAAGCATTCGAGAAGACATACGAAGCAAGATGCAAGATTCTTGACGAGGTTATGATTCCCTGTATCGCAGAGCCCAGAGCAGAGCTCAGCAAGTATGCTCCCAAGATGCTTACAACAAAGATTGACCCCGAGAAGATCGGTGATGTTATCGGTAAGCAGGGTAAGGTTATCCAGAAGATCTGTGCTGAATGTGACTGTAAGGTTGACGTTAACGAAGACGGTTCTGTATTCGTTTCAGCTATTGATATTGACAACGCAAGACGCGCTATCACAATTATCGAAACTATTGCTAACGATCCCGAGGTCGGCTCAATCTTCCGCGGTATTGTTACCCGTCTTATGAGCTTCGGTGCATTCGTTGAAATTGCACCGGGCAAGGAAGGTCTCGTTCACATCAGCAAGCTTGATGTTAAGAGAACAGAAAAGGTTGAAGACTGTGTAAATGTCGGTGACGAAGTAATCGTTAAGGTTCTTGAAATCGACGATCAGGGCAGAATCAATCTTTCAAGAAGAGATGCTCTCATTGAAATCGAAGGACTTGTTCCCGAAGATGACGGTGAAGAAGCTCCCAGACGCCGTCCTGCAAGAAGAGACGACAGAAGAGATAACAGAAGAAGATAAATAAAAGAGCCCTTCGGGGCTTTTTTAAATTTCATTCAAAACAGGAATTATTAATAATTGACATATAAAAAAATATTTTATATAATGATTTCAGAAAATAAAAGGAGGCTTTATAAATGAACGGTAATAAAAGATCCATGAATATGGCTTCAATACTAAGGCTCACTCTCACGGCAGTCTTTCTTGCAATTATTGCAGTTATGAGCTTTACTCCTCTCGGCTATCTGAAGCTCGGCACCATTGAAATTTCTCTCCTTGCAATTCCCGTTGCTGCAGGCGCTGCTCTTTTAGGCATTGGCGGCGGTGCTCTCTTAGGTCTTGCTTTCGGTATCAGCAGCTTTATACAGTGCTTCGGAATGAGTGCTTTCGGCACAGCTCTTATGGGCATCAATCCTGCCTTTACATTTATTCTCTGCATCGTTCCCCGTGTCCTTGTAGGTATTGCTTCAGCTCTTGTTTACAAGGTGCTTAAAGGTAAAAATATTCAGGCAAATATTTCATCTCTTGCCTCCTTCCTTACGGCGGCAATTGTGAACACTGTGCTTTTTGTAGGACTTTTTATTCTCCTCTTCGGAAAAACAGAGTTTTATTCAGGTCTCGAGACTCAGTTTGCCACAACAGGTGTTGTTGCCTTTTTTGCAGCATTTGTCGGTGTAAACGGCATAGTTGAAGCAATTGCAAGCGGTGCCCTCGGCGGTGCTCTCGGCGGTGTAATTCTGAGAATAGAAAAGCAGAAAAATTCACTTTCAAAAAGATAAATTTCATTCTGTGGCGGTACAGCAAAACTGTACCGCTTATATTTTTAAGAATAATATATTCAGAAAGCTTTTAAACGCCCTGGATTTGTGCTAAAATTAATCTATAGTAATAAAAAGGAGAATATTTTATGAAGCCCGAAAAATTACTTGAGATACTCACCGTTACCGAAAAGCTGAAGGATGCAACACGTCACTGCTATACCTCAGAAGGCAGACATGAAAGTGTTGCCGAGCACTGCTGGATGGCAACAATTATGGCCTTCTTTATGCGTGATGAATTTCCCGGGGCAGATATGGATAAGGTTATAAGGATGTGTATTATCCACGATCTTGGTGAAGCCTTTACAGGAGATATTCCCGTTTTCAGCAAAACTGAAGAAGATGAAAAAAGAGAAGAAAAGCTCCTTGCAGACTGGGTAAAGGCTCTCCCCTCTCCTTATAATGAAGAAATGGCTGCGCTATATGAAGAGATGAATGAAAGAAAAACCGCTGAAGCCAAAATCTATAAGGCTATTGACAGTCTCGAGGCAGTTATTCAGCATAATTTCTCCGATATTTCCACCTGGCTTCCCAACGAATATGACCTTAACAGAACTTATGCTTATGATAAGGTTGAGTTTTCAGAGTATCTGTTTAAGCTCAGGGAGACTATAAGAGAAGAAACAGAGAGAAAAATAGAGAAGGGATGACGGCTCTTCTTAATTCGCAATTATGGTCACGGGAAACCGTGGCCTTTCTTTTTTCCGTCACCGCGCAGGTACGTCAGATATAACAGAAAAGTCCGTTGATTGTAAGTGAAGGAAAGCTGTCGGTAAAAGTTTACGGGGATGTAGGAGTGGACGGCGGCGAGCCGCAAAAATGCCCGACGGAGTCGGAACATTTTTCATCTGTGTGGCGCAGCCACACAGATGGCCTGCGCTCTGCTTCGCGGGCGCAGGCGCGGCTCGCCGCCGCCCACCACCGCTCTGTAAATTCAAGCATTCCTCTTCCCCTCCAAGCTGTTCCCTCTTTATCCCGATCGATTGTTCTTCTCCCGCCTCCTTTACCTCTACAAAAAAGCTAAAAATAAAGGCCGCAGTTTATCTGCGACCTTTCAGTTTTAATTTATGAATTCCTTATTTATACAGAGGTCTTGCCTTGTATGATGTGTGTAGAAGCTCATGAGGCTTGTGGCTGTTGGGCTCACCGAGGAATTCAGCATAAATTGTCTTTACATCTTCGTTTTCGTGGCTCTTTCTTGAAGGACGCTTTGCATCGTTTTCATAAAGAGCAGCAGCACGAAGAGCTTTAAGAACTGTAAAGTTACGTGTTGTAGCATCCTGACCAGGCTGACCGCCGCCGTTGATACAACCGCCGGGACAACCCATAATTTCAATGAAGGTGTAAGCGGCTGTGCCGTCCTTAACCTTATCCATAATAGCCTTGGCATTCTTTGTACCGCTTACGATAGCAACCTTAACATCAAGATCACCAAGCTTATAAGTAGCTTCCTTGATACCGTCCATACCGCGTACATCGTGGAATTCTACCTTTTCAAGCTCTTTGCCGGTGATAACCTCAGCAGCAGTACGAAGAGCAGCCTCCATAACACCGCCGGTTGCACCGAAGATAACAGCAGCACCGGTACCCTGACCGAGAGGTGAATCACAGCCTTCATCGGGAAGGAGCTTAAAGTTGATACCTGCTGTATTAATCATTCTGCCGAGCTCTCTTGTAGTAAGAACATAGTCCACATCAGCATAACCGCTTGCGTCCATTGTTTCTCTGCCACATTCGAACTTCTTAGCTGTACAGGGCATAATTGCAACGGAAACAATATCCTTAGGATCGATACCGTTCTTTTCAGCAAAGTAAGTCTTTGTAACTGCACCCTGCATCTGCATGGGAGACTTACAGGTTGAAAGATGATCAAGCTCTGAGCCGTAGTAGTGCTCACAGTATTTGATCCAACCGGGTGAGCAGGATGTAATCATGGGAAGAACGCCGCCGTTCTTTACTCTTGAAAGAAGCTCTGTTGCTTCCTCCATAATTGTAAGGTCAGCACCGAAGTTGGTATCAAATACCTTATCAAAGCCGAGACGGCGAAGAGCAGCAAACATCTTACCTGTTACATCTGTACCTACGGGCATACCGAAGCATTCACCGAGAGTAGCACGGATTGCAGGAGCAGCCTGAACAACAACGTACTTGCTTTCGTCGTTGAGAGCTTCGAACACCTTTGCTGTGTCGTCCTTTTCATAGATAGCACCTACAGGACAGTTAACAATACACTGACCGCAGGAGATACATGATGTTGTATCAAGACCGAGTTCAAAAGCTGAACCGATATGAGTGTCGATACCACGTGCGTTTGCACCGATAACACCGATAGCCTGGTTGTTACATGCAGCAACACAGCGACGGCAAAGAATACACTTGTTGTTGTCTCTTACCATATGAGCTGCTGAAGTGTCGAGCTCGTAAACGGGCTTGAAGCCGTCAAATCTGTCTTCCTCTTCAACGCCGTATTCCTTACAGAGCTTCTGAAGCTCACAGTTACCGCTTCTGATACAGCTGAGGCACTTTCTTTCGTGAGTTGAAAGAATGAGCTCAAGAGTTGTCTTTCTTGCCTTACGTACCTTTTCACTGTTTGTGAAGATTTCAGTACCGTCTCTTTCGATGGGGAATACACAAGCTGCAACAAGGCTTCTTGCGCCCTTTACTTCAACTACGCAGAAACGGCAGGCACCGATTTCATTAATTTCCTTAAGGAAGCAGAGAGTGGGGATTTCAATACCAACCTGTCTTGCTGCTTCGAGAATTGTTGTACCGTAAGGTACGCTGCAAGGCATACCGTTAATTTTAATATTAAGCATATTTTCCATTATTGCGTACCTCCTTATTTCTTAATAATAGCCTTAAATTTACATGAATCCATACAAACGCCGCACTTGATACACTTATCAGTGTTGATAGTATGTGCTTCCTTGACTGCACCTGAAATAGCGCCGACAGGACACTTCTTGGCACAGAGAGTACATCCCTTACACTTGTCAGCCTCGATGGAGAATGAAAGGAGATCCTTACATACGCCTGCGGGACATCTCTTTTCAACAACGTGTGCTACATATTCGTCACGGAAGAAACGGAGAGTAGAAAGAACGGGGTTGGGAGCTGTCTGACCGAGACCGCAGAGTGAGTTTTCTTTAATGTAATAGCAAAGCTCTTCAAGCTTGTCAATATCCTCAAGAGTACCCTTACCGGATGTAATCTTGTCAAGAATTTCGAGAAGTCTTCTTGTACCTACACGGCAGGGAGTACACTTACCGCAGGATTCATCAACTGTGAAGTCGAGGAAGAACTTAGCAATATCAACCATACAGTTGTCTTCGTCCATTACGATAAGTCCGCCTGAACCCATCATACAGCCGATAGCTGTGAGGTTGTCATAGTCAATAGGAGTGTCCATAAGGTGAGCGGGAATACAACCGCCTGAGGGACCACCTGTCTGAGCAGCCTTGAAAGCCTTACCGTGGGGAATACCGCCGCCGATTTCGTAGATAACGTCACGGAGAGTTGTACCCATAGGTACTTCAACAAGACCTGTGTTTGTGATTTTACCGCCGAGAGCGAATACCTTGGTACCCTTTGATTTTTCGGTACCCATTGAAGCAAACCAGTCTGCACCGTTACGGATAATAGCAGGAACGTTTGCAAAGGTTTCAACGTTGTTCTCAGTTGTGGGCTTGCCGAAAAGACCCTTTACAGCAGGATAGGGAGGACGGGGTCTGGGCTCGCCTCTGTTACCTTCGATTGAAGTCATAAGAGCTGTTTCTTCACCACAGACGAATGCACCTGCACCGAGCTTTATGTAAAGATCGAAGTCAAAGCCTGAGCCGAAGATATTCTTACCGAGAAGACCGTATTCCTTAGCCTGATTGATAGCAATCTGAAGACGTGCAACAGCGATAGGATACTCAGCACGTACGTAAACATAACCTTCTGTTGCGCCGGTAGCATAACCGCAGATAGCCATAGCCTCAATAAGACAGTGGGGGTCACCTTCAAGGATTGAACGGTCCATAAATGCACCGGGGTCACCTTCGTCAGCGTTACATACAACATATTTCTGATCAGCCTTGTTGGCTGCTGTGAAGCTCCACTTGAGACCGGTGGGGAAACCGCCGCCGCCTCTGCCGCGAAGACCTGAGTCCTTGACAATCTGAATAACCTGCTCAGGTGTTAATTCTGTAAGACACTTACCGAGAGCCTGATAGCCGTCGTAAGCGATATATTCTTTGATATCCTCGGGGTTGATAACACCGCAGTTGCCCAGAGCAACTCTCTTCTGCTTCTTGTAGAAGTTGGTGTCGTTAAGACCCTTGATCTTTTCGGGAGTTACAGTTTCTTTGTAAAGAAGTCTTGTAACCATACGGCCCTTGAGAAGATGCTCTTCAACGATTTCGGGAACGTCTTCAACCTTAACCTCTGAATAGAAGCAGCCTTCGGGATATACGATCATGATGGGGCCGAGAGCACAAAGACCGAAGCAACCGGTACGGATTACCTGTACTTCGTTTTCAAGACCTTTTGCCTTGAGTTCAGCTTCCATTGTTTCGATGATTTTCTGAGAATTTGAAGAGGTACAACCGGTACCGCCGCAAACGAGCACATGAGAACGATACATTTATACTTCCTCCTTATTTAGCAATAGCACCAACGGTATATTCCACTACGGGATTACCGTTTACGAGATGGTCAACAACAATTCTTGCAACCTTTTCTTCAGTACGCTGAACATAGGTTACCTTTTCCTGGCCGGGTACCATAACCTCAGCAATGGGCTCGTACTGGCACATACCGATACAGCCTGTCTGAGCAACGGTAACATTTGTAAGGTTACGCTTTGCTGTTTCTTCAACGAATTTATTCATTACAGGTCTTGCACCTGCTGCGATACCGCAGGTAGCCATACCAACAACAACTCTGGTGAGTTCGGTGGAATCATCACGTGCTGTGAGGTTAGCTTTAGCAGCATCTCTTAATGCCATAAGTTCTTCAAGAGTTTTCATTAATTTACACCTCCGTAAGTTGTTTCGTGTTTTCAGTGATATAATCCTTGAGCCAAGCGGTTATGCTCGGTTCATTAAGGGGAACATCACCCAAAATTTCCTTAAGCTGTCGAGTGTCCACGGTGAAGCTTTTTCCGTCAAGCTGTCTTATGTAAACGAAATCGATGTGAAGATTCATCGTTATGAGCATAATTACCGTCGAGCACATATCTCCTATCGGCGTAAAGTCCAGATGGTCTGTGCGGAATCGGGCAGTGGTTTCAGTGCCCTTACCGAGAGTGCTTTTGATGTCAAAGGAGCCTCCTGTCATTTCCGCCGCCATTCTGAAGAGGGGAATACCCATTCCGACTTTACGTGTGGTACGTGTGGTAAAGAAGGGATCTCTCACACTTTCAAGCTGTTCGGGAGACATACCCTTGCCGTTGTCGCTTACTGAAATTTCAAGTGTGTGTTCTGTTGTGCTTTCGATAATCCTGATTTCAATCAGTGAGGCTTCTGCTCTTACTGAGTTCTGTGCAATATCGAGCACATTGAGAGAAAGTTCCCGCATCAGTTCATATATTTTTCAAGAATGCCCTTGACGTCAGCGGCAGTGATTTTGCCGTAAACATCTTCATTGACCGTAAGAACGGGAGCAAGACCGCATGCACCGATGCAACGGCAGGCTGTGAGTGAGAATTTTCCGTCGGCGGTGCATTCGTCTGCACCGATACCGAGCTGTGCGGAAAGCTCATCAAAAATTTCCTGTGCAGCCTTAACGTAGCAGGCAGTACCTAAACAAACGGAGATAGCATATTCACCCTTGGGAGAAAGAGCAAACTGAGCGTAGAATGTTGCAACGCCGTAAACCTTCTCAAGGGGTACATTCATACCGTCGGCAATTTTCTGCTGAACTTCAAAGGGGAGATAGCCGTAAATATCCTGTGCTACCTGCATTACATGCATAAGCTGGCTGTTGTCTCCTGTGCATTCAGCGATAACTGCATCAAGTTTTGCTGCCTGTTCAGGTGTGTCCTTGAACGGGAGTGTGCTGATTTTCTTAAGCATTAACTTTTGTCCTCCTTTAAACGGTTTTACCGTAAAGTTTGTAAGATATGAGCTTTTAGCGTATAAGAACTCATAATAATCTATACTAAGTTATAATAGCACAGCTTTAATAAAAAATCTACAAA
>JAZRQQ010000022.1:0-11056 GCA_045649935.1 Acutalibacteraceae bacterium
CAAAAGCATATTCTCCGATTTCTGTGACACTGTCAGGAATAATAATGCTTTCAAGCTTACTGCAATATGAAAAAGCTGAGTTACCAATAACTGTAACACTGTCAGGAATAATAATGCTTTCAAGCTCAATACAATATGAAAAAGCATAAGCTTTAATTTCGGTAATATTTTCGGAAAGCTCTATTGAATTAAGAGATTCACAATAGTAAAAAGCACATTCTCCGATTTTCGTAACACTGTCAGGAATAATAATGCTTTCAAGCTCAATACAATATAAAAAAGCATAAGCTTTAATTTCAGTAATATTTTCGGAAAGCTCTATTGAAGCAAGAGATTTACAATTGGCAAAAGCATATTCTCCGATTTCTGTGACACTGTCGGGAATAATAATATCCTCGAGTCTGAAACAATCAGCAAAAGCTGAAACGCCAATAGCTGTAACACTGTCAGGAATAATAATGCTTTCAAGCTTACTGCAATATGAAAAAGCTGAGTTACCAATAACTGTAATACCATCAGGAATAATAACTCCCGTAAGATCAGTTTTATCTGAAAAAGCAAACTCACCGATTGCTGTGACAGGATATCCGGAAGCTTCAGCAGGAATACTGATTTCTCCGCCGTTACCGTTATATGATGAAATAACAGCATTTGAATTTTCGATATAATAAGTGAAATCACCTTCAGTAATATAATCGCTTTCTTCTGAGCCGCCACCGCCGCTGCTTCCATTAATTCCTTTAATAAGACTTACGTCGAAAGAGCCTGAGGTATCACTGTTATAAAATCTTGCACCGAAATAATAAAGAACTCCGGCTTCAAGATTATAGCTTACAGAGAAATTTAAATCAAAATGATCATCGGAAAAGGTGAGCTCATTCAGTTGGGAATCAAACAGATATCCGAATGTATCATAGTCGCCTGAAGAATAGAAGGAATACAAGCCCGATTCAGCAGGTACAAAAGCAAGATATACTGTCTCTTCCGCAGAGACAGTCAGTGTTTTTGTTTCATCAACTGAAATATCAACTGCATTTTCTCCGCAAGCTGTACAAATACCGTCAGTACCGACTTCACTGTGTCTTGCAAAGATAACTTTATGTCCTGAAATCCAATTTCCGCAATCGTTACATAATGTACCGGCTGTATAGCCTTCAGTGCTGCATGTTGGCTCCTGTGAAGGATGTTCAGTCGTATTCGTATGCTCTACGCAGCTGTTAAAACAAACAACTGCTTTGAAAAGATTATTGTTATTTTCAGATATATTGATACTGTTCCATTCATCTTCAGTACCGGTATAGAAAATATGTGAAATACTGTCATCTAAGTAAAAAATATCAGATGCAATATTTCTGATACCCTTACCGAGAACAATGCTTTTAAGTGAAAAGCAATAACCGAAAGCCATATAGTTAATTATTTCCACCGTATCGGGAACAACAATACGGTTAAGATTTGAAACTCCCATAAAAGCTCGTTCAGAAATTACAGTTACATTATCGGGAACATTGTAAGAAGTTATTTCATTTACGAGAGGAAATCTTACAAGCTCAGTTTTATCCTTGTTGAAAAGAATTCCGTTTTCGTCTGCAGAATAAACTTCATTATTACTGTCAACAGAAAACCCTCTCAGAAAAGCTGCATTATCAAAAGCGTCAGCACAAATATTAACAACATCGTCAGAGATATTAAATACTGCCTTCGGACATTTTGGCGGGAAAGCAATAACAGTATTTTTTTCTTTGTTGTAAAGGACACCGTCTTCATCGGAAGAAAAATAATAGTTTTCTTCATCAACAATTATCTTTTCAAGTGTTGAACAGGAATTGAACGCATGATATCCTATCTCAATTACAGATGCAGGAATATGAACAATACGAAGATTATAAGCTTCTTCAAAAGCGTAAGAGCTTATATAAGTAATCGGATATCCGTTTATCTCTGACGGAACTGTAAACTCTTCCTCGTCACCGTTATATCTGTCTAAGGTGGCCTCTCCCTCCTGTATCCGGATTGTCATACCGTTTTCATAAAACTCGGAGGTATCATCCTCACAGCAATCTCCGCCTTCATCGTATTCTTCGGCTATTTCTTCTGATTCATCTTCAGACATTACCAGAGTTTCTCCGATTATCTGCATTCCGTCAATAACTTCAGCTACATCAATGCCAGCAAAAGCAGATACCGGCATTGCAGTATAAAGCATAAGCATAACCAATATAACTGAAATGATTCTGAATAATATATTTTTCATAAGCATCCTCCCGATATATGAATATATTTTCACAGATTTCTCCAAAAGGGTACACTACCCCATAGTTATCGTTATAATAACATATTTGCTTAAAAATATCAATGTTTCAGCATAATTAACACCTATAATTTATAACTAGAAATTACAGTGAATTTTTCACTTAAAATAAAAGCTCCGTGAAAAATTTCACGGAGTATTTTATATCAGCCGGTCATTTTTTCCTGCTTAACTTTATGGTCAATAACGTGGCGTGAAGCAAGCTCATCTCTTATATCATCAAGAGTAATCCCCTGCTCAACCATCAGCACCATCACATGATAGGCAAGGTCAGCTATTTCGTAAACAGTTTCTTTTTTATCCTCTGCCTTGGCAGCAATAATAACCTCTGTGGTTTCCTCGCCGACCTTTTTAAGAATTTTGTCAATTCCTTTATCAAAAAGATATGTCGTATAAGAGCCTTCCTTACGGTCAGTTTTTCTGCCTTCGATAAGATTCATAAGTCCTTCATATGAAAATTCACTGCGTTCCTGACTGAAAAAAACTTCATCACAGAAGCAAGATGTTGTACCCTTATGACAGGCAGGTCCGTCAGGCTCTACCATTACAACAAGAGCGTCCTTATCACAGTCAGCCGTTATCGAAACAATGTGCTGATAATTTCCACTTGTGTCACCCTTAAGCCAGAGCTCCTGACGTGAACGGCTCCAGAAACAGGTAAGCTCCTTTTCCATTGAAATTCCAAGGCTCTCCTTGTTCATATAAGCAAGAGTAAGCACCTTTTTTGTTTTTGCATCAACAACAATTGCAGGAATAAGTCCTTTTTCATCAAATTTAAGTTCATCAATATTTATCATAATTATCACCTTATAATCTTGTAGGAATGTTTGCTTTTTTCATTTCAGCTTTAAGGTCAGAAATTCTGACTTCACCGAAATGGAAAATTGATGCTGCAAGACCTGCATCGACCTTCGGAAGTTTGCTGAACAGCTCGATAAAATCATTTATGCATCCCGCACCACCGGAAGCGATAACGGGAACGCTGACAGCATTACATACAGCTTCAAGCATAGGAAGATCAAAGCCTTTTTTCACACCGTCGGTATCAATGGAATTCAGAACAACCTCACCGGCACCGTTTCCAACGCACCGTTTTATCCATTCAATAGCTTCAAGTCCGGTATTTTCTCTTCCACCCTTTGCAAACACACGGAAAACACCGTCAACTCTCTTGACATCAGCAGAAATTACAACGCACTGATCTCCGTAAAGCTTAGCTGCCTCATAAATAAGTCCGGGATTTCTGATAGCACCCGAATTAACACTTACCTTGTCAGCACCGCATTTAAGCACACGGTCAAAATCTGCAACCGTATTAATGCCTCCGCCTACAGTAAGAGGAATAAAAACCGATTTTGCTGTTTCACAGAGTATATCCGTAAAAAGCTTTCTTCCGTCAGAGGAAGCGGTAATATCATAAAACACAAGCTCGTCAGCACCGCACTCACTGTAATATTTTGCAAGTTCAACGGGTGAATTTACATCTCTTAACGAACCGAAGTTTACACCTTTAACTACCCTTCCGTCTCTTACATCGAGGCAGGGAATAATTCTCTTTGTTATCATTTTGCCACCCCGACTGCTTCCTTAAGATCTATTGCTCCTGTGTAATAAGCCTTACCTATAATTGCTCCGTAGAGATTTCTTTCATTAAGCTTAATAACATCTTCCAGTGAGCTTACTCCTCCGGATGCTATTATCTGAAGACCGAGCTTTTCAGACAGCTCTTTATACAGCTGATGATTGGTACCTAACATTGCGCCGTCCTTGGAAATATCTGTACATATAAGCGTCTTAACACCAATTTTTTCCATTTTCTGAGCAAAATCAAGTGCCTCAAGCTCAGATTTCTCTGTCCAGCCTTTAATTGCAACAAAGCCGTCTTTAATATCAATACCTACAGCAATTTTATCTCCGTATTTTTTAACCGCCTCTTCAACAAAGCCCTCCTGCGTAACTGCTGCGGTACCGAGAATAACTCTGTCAATTCCGGCTAAAATATATTTTTCAATAACATCCATACTGCGTATTCCGCCGCCGACTTCACAGAAAAGTCCGCTGTTTTTTTTGATTCTGCGCACAGTATCAAAATTTGGGGTTGTCCCCTCTTTGGCGCCTTCAAGGTCAACCATATGAATATGAGTTGCACCGCACTCTCTGAAATCAAGGGCAATTTCAAGGGGATTTTCACTATAAACAGTCATCTGATTATAATCTCCCTTGAAAAGACGCACAGCCTTTCCCTCATATAAATCAATTGCAGGATATATAATCATTTTTTACTCCCCTTTCATTTCAGTGAATGCTTTTAATATAGCAAGTCCTGTTCTACCGCTTTTTTCCGGATGAAACTGACAGCCGAAAATATTTCCGTCAGCTACGGCAGCAGTAAGCTCTGCACCGTATTCGGAGGTAGCAATCACCGTTTCATCACAATCAGTACCATAATAGGAATGAACAAAATATACACAATCCCCGTCATTGATATACTTGAACAAGGGATTCTTTTCGCCTTTCATTATAAGGGCATTCCATCCTATGTGCGGAATCTTAAGTTCAGTTGAAATTACATCTCTTATCGGTCTGATTGAGCCCTTGATAAGGCCCAGTCCCTTATGCTCACCGTATTCATAGCTCTTTTCAAAAAGCATCTGCATACCAAGACATATACCGAGAAATGGCTTTCCACTTTTTGCAAGAGCGATAATATCCTCGGCAAGACCGCTTTTAAAAAGCTTTTCTGAGGCATCCTGAAAGGCACCGACACCCGGAAGAATAACCTGGTCAGCTTTTTTAAGAACCTCTGTATCAGAAGTCACAACAACCTCTGCTCCAAGAGACTCAAGTGAGCATCTCAGAGAAAAAAGATTACCTACTCCGTAATCAACGATAGCTACCATTATAAAACACCTTTCGTGGACATAATTTCGTCTGCAAAATCCTTATCAATTGCTACGGCCTGTCTGATGCTTCTTGCAACAGATTTGAAAGCACCTTCAATAATGTGATGGGAATTAGTTCCCGAAAGCTTTTTTATATGAAGCGTAATATCTGCATTACGGACAAATCCGAGCCAGAATTCTTCAACAAGCTCAGTATCAAAATCCCCTACCTTCTCTGCAGGAATCTGTAAATCACAGGAAAGATGGCTTCTGCCTGAAAAATCAACAGCAGAAAGAATAAGAGCTTCATCCATAGGAAGAATAATATTACCGTACCGCACAATTCCTTTTTTATCACCAAGTGCTTTTCTGAAAGCCTGACCGAGAACAATTCCTATATCCTCGGCTGTGTGATGATAGTCTACCTCTGTATCACCTTTGCAACTGACGTCAAGGTCAAAACGGCCGTGCTTTGCAAAAAGAACAAGCATATGGTTAAGAAAACCGCATCCTGTATCAATAGTGCTGTTACCTTTGCCGTAAATATCAAGCTTTAAAGAAATATCTGTTTCCGCTGTTTTGCGTGAAATTTCAGTAATCATAAAATTTCCTCCAATATTGTACTTAATCTGTCTGTCAGAATATCCATCTGCTCTTCACTTCCTACAGTAATACGAAGGTAATCAGTGAGCTTTTCCGTATCAAAATGACGCACAAGAACACCTTTTTCCTTAAGTGCCAGATAAAGCTCTTTACCTTTGGCCTTTGTATGCTTCGCAAAGATGAAATTAGCAACGGAATCGGTCATTGTAAAGCCCAGTGAGCTTAACTTTTCTGATGCTCTTTTTCTGTTCAGGGCAATTTGTCTGCAATTATCTTCAACATAGGTATAATCTTCAATTGTTCCCACACCTGCAGCCATTGTCATACGGTTTACATTATAGGGATTGGTTGAATATTTAATTGTATTAAGGTCTCGTATCAGAGCCTTACAGCCTATACCAAAACCGAGTCTTGCCCCCGCCATAGAGCATGACTTTGAAAAAGTACGGGTAACAAGAAGGTTATCGTATTTATGAATAAGCGGTACTGCACTTTCACCACCAAATTCAACATATGCCTCATCAATTACAACAACTGAATCAGGATTGCTTCTGACTATTTTCTCAATTTCATCTACTGTAAGGGCAATTCCCGTAGGAGCATTCGGATTTGCAATAACTATTGTTTTATTAATACCTATATAATCGTCGATGTTAAGTGTAAAGTCATCTCTGAGCGGTATCTTTTCATAGGGAATATTGTTTATATCGGCAAAAACCGGATAGAATCCGTAAGTGATATCGGGAAATACTACCGGATGCTCCGAATCACAGAAAGCCATAAAGGCAAAATTTAGGATTTCATCAGAGCCGTTTGTAAAAAGAATCTCATCCTTTTCAACACCGAAATGCTCTGACGCTACAGCTACAAGATCACGAACCTCAGGATCAGAATAAAGCTGCAGACTCTCTGCCATTTCCTTGGCTCTTCTTACAGCGCCGAGAGACGGAGGAAAGGGAGATTCATTAGTATTGAGTTTTACATATTCCATATCCTTTGGCTGTTCACCGGGTGTATAAGGAATAAGCTTATTATATTTTGAAGAGAAAAATCTGCTCACCTTTTATTCCTCCGTACGGATAATTGCACTTTTTGCATGAGCTGTAAGTCCCTCTTTTTCCGCAAAGAAGGCAACATCATCTGCAACTTTTTTCAGTGCATCATAAGTGTAATAGGTATACTGTGTCTTTTTGATGAAATCGTCAACGGAGAGAGGACTTGAAAACTTTGCAGTTCCGCTTGTAGGAAGAGTGTGATTAGGTCCTGCAAAATAATCACCTAAAGCCTCAGGACAGTTTCTTCCCATAAAAATTGATCCTGCGTGACGAATTCCGTCAAGGTAATCAAAAGGATTATCAACAAGAAGCTCAAGATGCTCCGGTGCAATCTCATTTGCAATTTCAATTGCCCTTTCAAGAGTATCGGCAACAATAATCTTACCGTTGTTATCAATGGAAGTTCTTGCAATTTCTTTTCTGAGAAGAGTAGGAATCTGTTTTTCAAGTTCCTGCTGAACCTTAACTGCAAGCTCATAGGAGTCAGTAACAAGCACAGCTGATGCAAGCTTATCGTGTTCAGCCTGAGAAAGAAGATCAGCAGCTGCATGTGAAGGATTAGTTTTTCCGTCAGCAACTATAAGAATTTCACTCGGTCCCGCTATCATATCGATTGAAACAGCACCGAAAACCTGTTTCTTCGCCTCGGCAACAAAAGCATTGCCTGGACCTACAATTTTATCAACCTTAGGTATGCTTTCTGTGCCATATGCAAGAGCAGCAACAGCCTGAGCACCGCCTACCTTAAAAATTTTATCAACACCTGCAATCTTTGCTGCAGCAAGAATTACAGGATTTACTTTTCCGTCTTTTCCGGGTGGTGTTACTATAACAACCTCCTTTACACCTGCAATTTTTGCAGGAATGGAATCCATAAGAACTGTTGAAGGATATGCAGCTGTACCACCGGGCACATAAAGTCCGGCTTTATCAACCGGAATTATTTTCTGTCCCACAACAATACCGTTTTCATCATTGATAATAAAGCTGTTTCTTACCTGTTTTTCGTGGAATTTACGGATATTTGCTGCAGCTTTAGTAAGAATTTCAAGAAATTCAGGCTCAACTGAAGATACAGCTTCTTCAATTTCTTCGGCAGAAACCTGCAATGAAGAAAGAACGGCTTTGTCAAATTTCTCTGTGTATTCAAAAAGAGCTTTATCTCCCTTTGCTTTAACATTTTCAATTATATCTGAAACAATGGCGCTGACATCTGTCTCGGGAACTACTCTTGCAAAAATGTCCTCATTTGCCACTTCTCCGTACTTGAGAATTTTTATCATAATTTACGCCTTTCTCTGTGCTTCTATTTCACGCACAATTTTATCTATTTGTTCATTTTTGAACTTGTAATTAGCCTTATTTGCAATAAGCCTTGCACTTATGGGAACTATAGTTTCAAAAACCTCAAGGTTATTTTCTTTAAGAGTTGTTCCCGTTTCAACAATATCGACAATAACGTCAGAAAGGTCGAGAATAGGTGCAATTTCAATAGAGCCGTTAAGATGAATTATATCAATATCTCTGCCCTTTGACATATAATATGCAGAAGCTATATTACTGAATTTGGTTGCTACACGAAGCTTATTTTTTGTATCGTCCCTGAAATCGCTTTTTGCTGCAACAGCCATACGGCATTTTCCTATACCGAGATCAAGAAGCTCATAAATATCAGGCTCATACTCGAGAAGAATATCTTTGCCTGCAACACCTAAATCTGCTGCTCCCCTCTCAACATATATTGCAACATCAGAAGGCTTTACCCAGAAATAACGGACGCCTATATCTTCATTTTCAAAGATAAGCTTTCTGTTGTTTTCGTGTATAGACGGACATTCATACCCCGCCTTTTCAAACATAGCATATACTTTTTCACCAAGTCTTCCCTTAGGAAGAGCCACATTAAGCATTGTCTTCAACCACTTCCACCTCACCGTTACCGAATCTTATAAGCTGTCTGTATTTTACCTCACGGTCAACAGATTTTTTGACACTTATTTTCATTCCTCTTGCAGTTAAATCTGAAATATATCTGCAGAACATCTCCATATCAGTTTTATCATCAT
Organism: Acutalibacteraceae bacterium; assembly: GCA_045649935.1. Classification (GTDB taxonomy): domain Bacteria; phylum Bacillota; class Clostridia; order Oscillospirales; family Acutalibacteraceae; genus UBA6857. The sequence goes on from JAZRQQ010000022.1 coordinate 8,918, forward strand.
ATAAAATAACAGCATCTACATCAAAGCTGTCCTTCGGCTCAGCAAGTCTTTCAAGAGCATCAAGATATACTGCAAAGCCGATAGCGCCTGATTTTCTTTTCATCTTCTTCATAAGTCTGTCATACTGTCCGCCACAAAGTACCGCAGCAGGTACAGACTTGATAAAGCCTTTGAAAACTATTCCGTTATAGTAATTTATATCTTCAACAACAGAAAAGTCAACCCTTATTCCGTCTTTTATTCCGAATGAGCCAAGAAGATTTATCATTGCAAGAAGCTTTTTCAGGCTTTCTGTGTTGCTGATACCTTCAAAACATTCTATAAGACGTGAAAGCACATTTTCTGCCTTTCCCGAAACAGTAACAAGACATTCAAGAGCTTTTATCTGTTTCTCTCCGAGACCCTCGCTCTCACAAAGTGAAAGCAGTTCATGTCTGTTTTTTTCTCTTATACAAGTAAGCACCTTTTCCTTAGCTTTGCCTTTAAGTGCAAGAGCATCTATAACCTCTGCAATAAATCCGGCTTCACCTATATCAAGAACTGCATCAGGTGAAATTGCCGTAAGGCTTTTATAAGCCAGCATAAGCACTTCGGTAGTATTATAAAAATCAACGTCACCTATGCACTCGAGTCCCACCTGCATAATTTCCTTAAAAGAGCCTGAGCCTTTTACTGTTCTGTAAACATTTTCGTTATAATAGAGCTTTTCAGTTCCGTTTTCTTTATCGGCTCCGTTTTTAATAATCGAAAGAGTAACGTCAGGCTTAAGAGCAAGAAGTCTTCCCTGATTATCGGTAAATGTTATTACACCGTCAGAAATGAGGAAATCCTTGTTTCTTGCATAAAGGTCATATTCCTCAAACTTACTCATCTGATAATGACTGTATCCGTATCTTTCAAAAAGTGAGCGCAGACTGAACATCACTTTTTCAGAAAAATCAAGAGAAAGATTTTCAATTTTCATCTATCGCCCCTCCTTTTTCAAGCTTATCTATAGTAGTTCTGTATCCACCGCTTCCGTAATTGAGACACTTACTTACTCTGCCGATTGTAGCAGTACTTACACTTACTTTTTCGGTAATTTTCTGATAGCTCATACCTTCAGAAAGAAGAATTGCTGTATCAAGTCTTTGTGCCATATCAGCTATTTCTTTCACTGTACATAAGTCCTCAAAATAAGAATAACATTCATCAATTGATTCAAGATTGAGAAATGTCTGAAAAAGCCTGTCGATGGATTCGTTGTGCATTCTTTTCATATAAATATACCTCTCACGTTTTATCGCTTTAACATAATAGCACTTTGCTTCGGTAAAGTCAAGTGTCTTTATGTCTTTTTTGAAATTAATTTACGGCTTTCAAATTAATTGAAGTACAGAGCAGAAATACACATATCTTTTATGCTACATCTTATCAGAACAACAGCCCCCGACTTATTGTCAGAGGCTGTTTATATCACTTTTTGATTACGGGCATTTCCGTCATACGAAGTCTTGCACATCCGTAGGGACAAAGCTCGATTTCCTGTATATCCGATATAGGCTCTCTTGATTTCGGTGTTTTTCTGCAAACAGATTTATAGGGAAATTTAAGTCCCCAATCAATCTGCTGCATTTTTGCTTTGACTGTTACGGGCGGTTTATCCTGTGAAAAAGGTATTTCCCCTACTTTGTTGTATACAATCTCAAAAGCTTCAGATGAATATCCGTAATTCCACGGTGTTTGCGGAATAAGCTGATAATCACAATAAGGGAATTTTCTTTCAACACCTTTTCTTACATATTCACGCATTTCCTTTTTATAGCCAATCGGAACGGAGAAAAGTAATGAGCCCATACGTAAAACATAAAGATTGCCGGGTCTCTTCTTAAGAACAGGTTCAGCTGTGAACTCAATCTCTATTTCTGTTTTACCTTGTTTAATTACAAAATCAAGATCACCCGCTGAAGTTTCTGTACCGTTGACCTTTAAGTTACGGGCAAAGGAAGGAATTCGTATTGTAAAGTCAAAATCTTTTTCCGATTCTATATAATAGTGCATTTTATTTCTGAAAGGATAATCTGTTTCAAGTCTGATTGTAATGCCTCTGTCCTTCAGAACAGACGGAAGCAGAACAGAATTCAAAATCTTGTTGTCTCT
>JAZRQQ010000023.1:0-23995 GCA_045649935.1 Acutalibacteraceae bacterium
AATCGACTTTTCTCGTGCGTCACTTCTCACAGCACTTGAGGATGTCAGAACACTTACCATAAGATATGCAGATGGTAAGCTTACGGATAATTATATTTATCAGATGCGTGAAGACAACGACTGCAAATGGCTTTTCATCTGCCCGTCAAAAGAACCTGATAACAAGCATATAGATAACGGTAAAGATATTCAAATTATTCTGGAAGGCACATTCTCGCCTGAATTTTATAACACAGAAAATGGTGAAATTAAGCCGATTAAAGCAGAATATCAAGAAGGCAAAACCATTATTAGATACCGTATTTTTGGTTATGACTCAATTCTTCTTAAACTCGTTGACGGCAAGACCTATTGTGACAAACCACAGCACATTCCAGAAAAAGCAGATGATATGCTTTGTGAAATGTGTGATTATGAGTTATCTGAAAAAAATGTGCTTGTTCTCGATATGGCACAATGGAAAATTGACAATGACAAGGACTATTCCCAAAAAGAAGAAGTGCTTCGACTTGATAATCTTATTAGAAAACGGCTTGGAATGGTTGAAAGAGGCGGAAAGGTTGTTCAACCTTGGGTATATGGGAATTTGCCAAAGGACCACAAAGCAACTCTTAAATTTACATTCAACAGTGAAATAGATTATGAAAGCGCAATTCTTGCCCTTGAAGATGCAGATATTGCAGAGGTCATCTTTAATGGTGAGAAAATCACTGAACGAGAAGAAGGCTTTTATGTTGATATTTCAATGGGCAAAATGAAACTTGGCAATATTGTTAAGGGTGAAAACACACTTGAAATCACTTTGCCTTTCGGTCAGACTGCTAACCTTGAAAATGTTTTTGTTTTAGGCAATTTCGGTGTTAGGGTAACAGGTTCAAATGCAGTTATAACTGAACTTCCTGAAAAAATTTCATTCGGCTCTCTTGTTAATCAGGGCTTTCCATTCTATTCAGGTGCAGTTACATATAAAATTAAGACAACATTCAAAAATGATAGTCTTACAGTTACTGCAAGTAATTATATGGGTGCGCTTATTGAGGTGCTCGTTGATGATGAAGTTAAGGGTAATATTATTTATCCACCTTACACCCTTGAAGTCAGGAATATTCCTGACGGTGAACACGAGATAGGCTTAAAACTTTATACCCATCGATTTAATTCATTCGGACCGCTTCACCTTGTGAATGTCAACGAAAAATGGCTTGGTCCGGATACTTGGAGAACCGAAGGAATAAATTGGAGTTACGAATATATTCTTCGTACAACAGGTATCCTCAAGGCTCCCGGTACAGACAGTGTACCTTTTAAGAGTTGATGCTCAATTCTTGAAAGTGCAGAAAATTAAATTTCGTCAATATATTTAATTTATTTTTAAAAGTATGGTTTTTTATGTCAAAATGTGATAAAATCATTTAAAGCATTAAATTCAGGAGATGATATGATGAAAAAAAACAAAACTACATCAGCTACTGTGGCACCGCAGAATGCTCTCTCTCACAATGAAGGCAAGTTCATAACGAAATTCGAGTACGCCTGCGTTATGCTTGCGAGAATCGGTGGTATGTTCGGTACAACCCTTACCGGTACACTTGCAGCTGCGTTCCTGCATGAGCTTTATTTCGGACCTGCAGGTGTAACTGCAGAGGAAATTTCACCCATTAATGCAGTTCAGACAACTTTGGTAACTATTGTATCGCTTATTATGGGTACACTTGCTCCTGTCATTGTTCAGAAATGGAGGACTCCTTTAGGCAGATACCGTCATTGGTATATTATTTGTCTTGTTCCTACATTTGCTCTTACGGCTTTATATTTTTATGTTCCTCAAGGCTGGACTGTTCAGCAGATGGCTCTTTTCCGTTACGTTATTGCCTGCGGTCAGAGTATATGCAATACATTTAATAACTATGGAAACAACATTACCCATGTTATTTCTCCCAATCCCAAAGAAAAGAAACTGGTTGCCACTATCTGGCAGCTGGCGTATTATGTCGGATACGGTGGAGCATATATTGCAACCTTTGTTTACGGTATTTTCAGCGACGACAAGAACAAGATGTATATGACACTCGCTATTGTTGCCGCCAGTGTTACTGCTTTCGGTAACCTCATGGTTGGTATTTTCTGCAAGGAAAGAATCGAGTATCCCGTTAAAACTGTCAAAATCACAAAAACTATGTTTGAGCTTTTCAAACACAAAAACTATGTTGCTTATCACGCAATGCAGTGGGCTAATGCATTTGCCTGGCTTGGAAAAATGTCTACTTATCTTGCTGCAATTACAGTCGGTTCTTCAAAGAATCTTCTTCTCACTCTCCCGACTGCTGTGGGTACTGTTGTCGGTAACATCATTACAACAAAGCTTTCCAAAAAGCATGAACCTACAAAACTGCTTAAATTCTGCGGTATATATTCACCTATTGCAGCAGGTATACTCTTCGGTATCTGTTTTGTTGAGGCAAAAATGGGTATACGCTTCTTTGAAGGCTGGAACAGTATATTCTTCTATGTATTCTACTTTGTTTTCGGTATCGGTATCGGTATTCAGGAACTTTCAAAATCTCACTTCGATGTAGAATTTATGGATTATCTTGAGTGGGAAACCGGAGAAAGAATTGAAGCCATTCAAGGTATTATTCCCGGATACATTAATACATTCTGCAACTATGTAAAGGATGTTGCAATTCCCTATATGATAGCCTGGGCGGGATATATGTCTTCTGCAGAGGGTAACCTTGTTAAAACAATGCAGGCACAGCCTGATTATCTTGATACTTGCCTTAAGATTCTCGCTTTCCTTCTCTTTGGCTACACCTTCGCAAATATTCTCAAGGCTCTTATTATTAAATTCTTCTACAACGTTGAGGGTGAAAAGAAAGACCAGACGTATCGTGAACTTGCAGAAATGCGTGAAAAACGACACGAGGAAAACGAAACTGCATAATAATTATTTAAAAAGAGGAAATGTGTTGTGGAATTTATAAATGTTACTGACAATGATAAGGTTTTTGCTGATGGTGTTCACGATGATACCAAAGCATTGCAGGAATGTATTGATAAGGTGAAAGATGGAGGTACAATATACTTTGCTGACGGCACTTATCTTGTTTCTTCAACACTTATTTTCTATTCAAATCAGATTTTTAAGTTATCTGACAATGCTGTGATTTTACGCAGCAAGGAAAGCAATCCTATAACAAGATATCTCCTTGCATCTTATTCAGAGTCACAATGGAGTGGCTACGAAGGTACGCACGATGTTGTTATTTCAGGTGGTATCTTTGACGGTAATGCTGATTTGATAGAAAAATCAACTCTCGTTAATACAGTACATTGTCGTAATATACGAATTGTCGGTTGTCATTTTCGCAATTGCTCAATGTGGCATATGATTGAGATTAATTCAACCGAGAACGCTGTTATAGACAGTTGTGTGTTTGATGGACCTTCATACACCTTAATTCCCGAAAATCTTCTTAACGAGCAAATTCAGCTCGACCTTGCTCATGAAGGTAGTTACGGCCCTGTTTATAACTGTAATGGCATATTAATTGACTTTTGCAAAGATGATACAGTGTGCCATAATGTTGTAATCTCAAACAATATTTTCAAGTGTGCAGGTTTTCCTGCCATAGGTCATCACGGAGATTGTGGACATAATAATATTTTGATTGAAAATAATATTTTTGATGGCAAGTCAGGGTTATATGATAAAAGTAGAGGTTACATAATTTTCAGACCTATGGTTTATGATGTGAAAATAAAGAAAAACGTCTTTATTTCACCTGAAAACACCAATTCGCCGAATTATGGAATTATATTTGAAAATAAAAAATCTGATGAGTTGTTGACAGAGTCAAATGTTTTCATTGGTAAAATAACAGGTTCAGACCATTGATTCGAAATTTTTATTGAAATTTATTAAAAGCCTTGTGCATACTACAAGGCTTTTTGGAAAGGGATAATTTTATGAAAATTACTCCTATGAGTACCTTGAGTGATGTGCTTAATAACCCTGTAGGTTATGATATTGCTCAAAAGGTAGTTTACCGTAAAAACATAGCTGCCGAAATTCTCTCGGATGAGACAGTCTGCCAAAATACCTTAGGTGAGCTTCTCGGCGGTAAGGTCACAGATGAATCGATGAAATATCTTCTTGATATTCTGGGCGGTAACCCCGAAAAGGTTATATCAAAAAGTGAAACAGCCCCAGAATGGTGGAAGGAAGCTGTTATCTATCAGATTTATCCCCGTTCATTTATGGATTCGGACGGTGACGGAATCGGTGATTTGCAAGGCATAATTTCAAAGCTCGACTATCTTAAAGAGTTAGGTGTTGATGTACTGTGGCTCAGCCCCATTTACGATTCACCCAATGATGATATGGGCTATGACATCCGTGATTATGAGAAAATTATGACCGAATTCGGCACAATGGATGATTTTGACGAGATGCTCTCTGAAATCCATAAGCGCGGAATGAAGCTTATTATGGATCTTGTTGTAAATCATACATCCGATGAACATGAATGGTTCAGAAAGGCTCTTGAAGGCGACGAAAAGTATAAGAATTACTACTTCTTCCGTAAAGGCAAGGGTGACGTAATCCCTCCGAATAACTGGACATCGTTCTTCTCAGGCTCTGCGTGGAATTACTATCCCGAGCTTGACGAGTGGGCACTGCATCTTTTCTCAAGTAAGCAGATGGACCTTAACTGGGATAATCCTGAACTGAGAAAAGAAGTTTACGATATGGTTTCCCGGTGGCTCGAAAAGGGTGTTGACGGCTTCAGAATGGATGTTATAACCCTTATTTCAAAAACTCCCGGACTTCCTGACGGTGATCCGGCTGTTGCCGAGATTTTCGGCTGCGGTGCAGAGCATTATTCATGGGGACCGAGGCTTCACGAATATCTTGGTGAGCTTAATGAAAAGACCTTCAAAAGCTTTCCCGGCTCTTTCTGTGTTGCAGAGCCCTGCAGCACGGGTATTGAAATGGTAAAGCTCATTTCCGACGAATCCCGTGGAGAAGTCCGTCAGGCATTCCTTTTTGACCATATTGAAAATCCGGGTAAATCCAAATATCAGGATTATAAATACAACCTTAAATATTTAAAGGAAGCCTTTATAGATTATCAATTCTCTCTTTGTGGTTCATCCTGGCCATCATTGGTTATCGAAAATCATGATAATCCGCGAATGGTGTCAAAGGTAAATCCCGACCCAAAATTCAGAAAGCCTCTTTCAAAGCTTCTCGGCACAATGGTTTTGACAGGTCGGGGAACACCCTATATTTATCAGGGTGAAGAATTAGGAATGATGAACTGCGATTTCAAGGATATGAGTGAAATCCGTGATGTTGAGGCTGTAAACAAATACAACGAAAACATTGAAAAGGGCAGAAACCCCGAAGATGTCTTTGCAGAAATTCTTGCAGGCGGAAGAGACAACGCGAGAACTCCCATCCCTTGGGATGACAGTGAAAACGCAGGCTTCACAACGGGTGCACCCTGGCTTCGTGTTAATGGTGACTATAAGCAGTGTAATGTAAAGGCACAGCTTCAGGATGAATCAAGTACGTTTCACTATTACAGAAGGCTTATGGAGCTACGCAAGAAAAACAAATCGACTTTGGTTTACGGTGATTTCAGACCTCTTGAAACAAATGACGAAACCTATTGTTTTTACAGAGAGTCAGACGAAGGAAAGTTCTATATTGAAATGAACCTTACAGAAAACGAAATTGACAGACCAAAATATGCTGAAGGTGAATGTGTGCTTTCAAATTATTCCCTTTCTTCAGATAAGCTTCGTGCTTATGAAGTAAATATTTACAGAATGAAATCTGCTGAATAAGGAGATGTTATAATGTCAAAAGCAAAAAAAATTCTTATCATTTCTGCGGTATTGGTTGCCTTCTTTGCGGCATCAATAATCTATTTTGAAATGGACCCTGAAAATACAAATATTGATTTCAGCCCTGCAAATGCTAAGAATGAAACCGATAAAACAATAAGATTCGATGAAAACGGTAAGCTTAAAATATTACATATTGCTGATACTCATCTTAATTATGACAAGCATTTTGATGCATCGGTATGGGTAATTGCAGAAGCCTGCGATGTGGAAAAGCCCGACCTTGTTGTGCTCACAGGCGATAATACACATCCTAACGAGGACCCCGAAAAGACAAAGGAACTTATCAATGCTCTTATGAATATCTTTGAGTCAAGAAAGATTCCCGTTGCCGTAACCTTCGGTAATCACGATGCAGAGAAGGGTCCCATGACAAGAAAAGATATTATGGAATATTACAAGACCTTCTCCTGTGTAATATCTGCCGATGACAGTACGGATTTCAAAAACTGCGCTACGTTCAATATTCCCGTGCTTGCTTCCGACAGTGACAAAACCAAGTTTAATCTCTGGGTGTTTGACTCAGGAGATTATGACGAAGATGAGCCCAGACATTATGACCGAGTACGCACGGAACAGATAGATTGGTTCAAGAAAGTCTCCGCAAAGCTCAAAGAGAAAAACGGCGGTGAAACCGTTAACTCTGTTGTTTTTCAGCATATAATTGTACCCGAAATCTATGATGTTCTTAAAAAGGTAGATTCAAAGAAGCCTTATGCACTCCCGCACATTTATAATGAAGGCGAATATTATATGTTTGATCCCGAGCAGGTCAATTACGGAATGCTCAATGAAAAGCCCTGCCCCGGATATTACAATGACGGACAGTTTGATGCATTGGTTGAAAACGGCGGTGTTCTTGCAATGTTTACAGGTCACGACCATACTAATGCCTTTGGCGTAAGAAACCGTAATATTGATATTTACACCTCACCTATGACCCGATATAAGGGTGTGGCTTACACCACTCAGTATGGCTACCGTGTGGTTGAGCTTGATGAAAATAACACCTCAGAATATGAAACAAGAGTCGAGCGCGTTTATGATGTTTTTGATTTTGATTACATAAAAACTGCAAAAGATAACGGAGTTAAATATTCAACAAGAATTGCTTTTGAACTTGCAGTAAAGGGAGCAGTTCAGAAGGGTTATATGAATATTTATCAGTCATTGATAGAGCTCTTTACAGGCAGAACGGTTACATATCCCGATTACCAGGATTAAAATTTTATAGTTATATCACCCCCGAGAACGAAAGCTCTTGGGGGTGCCAAATAAGAAGTAACTAAGTTTTTTGCAAGGGTTTTCCTTGCTCTTTTTGTTTTATAATGATATAATGTTATAAAGAAAGGTGGTCGGATTATGGGATATGAAGGCTCGTGGAGTGGTATGCGAAAATACCTCGAAAAAGAAATGCTTACAGATTGTCTCAAAGGCAGAATCAGATATGGTTGCACTACTTATGTCGGAATGGACGGATGCAAAATTTTTGAGGTTTGTATTGATGATAAACAAGTAAAATGCTTTTCTTGGGAAACTGTAAATAATTATTTCATTGAAAAAGGATATAAAACAATCGAAAAGCCACATGGTGCCATCGAATATTGGGATGAATTCTGGTCTTTGTTAGATAAATATCCTTTAAGTGAGAGAACGGAATATAAAGACAGTGAATTTGCTAATGCGTTAGCTGAGTATCGCAATCAGGACATAAAAAGCAGTGTTGAGTCTGATAATCCCATTGTAAGAATGTTTGCTATACTTGACCGCCGTGTAGGTAAGCGAATGCTTGAAAAATTTAAAGATACATTAGATGAACAGCCCGAGTGGTTAAAACAGTTTTATGTTTTGAGATTTGAAGCTGAAAATTTGTAATTTTATTGTGGTTCTAAAATGAGACGTATTGCCAAAAAAAGAACGAAGCTTAAAGGCTTCGTTCTTTTTTTATCCAAGCCGAAGGATTGGTATGTAATCACCATAGGCGTATGGCATCACCGTAGGTGTATTCCTCCTTCGGATTGATTACATACATTTTCTTACGAAAATGATTACATCCACACCTTGCGGTGTGATTACATTCCGTCTGCGACGGATTACATACAAGGCTTCGCCTTGATTGTCGCCTTTTTTATCCTCCATTATATGTGTTGACTTTTTCATCATCGTCCTATATAATGGTTCTTAAGTAGTGACGACGATAAGAACCGCCCGAGCCAATATTTTTGGTTTATATCGGTGTTACTTTGGTAGAGTGGGCACAGATATTTTTTTTATTGGGTTTTGCTATGTACTGAATACAAGCCGTTATTTGCTCTTCTGTAAAGCCCTGAGAGCGTAACCAATCAATTAACCTTGATATTTGCTAAACTGTGCGGTTCAAAAATGCGACGTACTGCCAAAAAGAAAAGCACTTCGAAAGAAGTGCTTTTCTTTTTGTGTTTGTGTCCGCAAGGACATAACTCCGTTACGAGCGTAGCGAGTACTCCGTTTGACAGCTTGCTGTCAACTTCATTGTCCGATTGTGGACACAAAACGAGGTTTTGGCTTCGTCAAAAACGATGTGATGCTCCGCTTTTCATCTTTTGCTAAACAGATTCTGACTTTTGCAGAAAGCTGTCTGCCAGAAAATAAGAATGTATTTTTTATAAATACCTGTGGATTTCAGAGCCCGGTTGTTTATTTCGAGGCAATAAGAAAAATTGCAAAAGCAAAAGTCTGCCGTGAGCTCGGAGCTTTTCAGTGCCTCGGTTATGATACCTTCGGACCTTTTAAGGTGATGGGTGGAATTGCAAAAGGCCACCCCGATGAAAATGATGTTAAGAATGCAGTAAGCTTTTATCAAAGTATCTGCGATAAAGTAATATCTGAATAAAAGCAGAAAAGATAAAACGGTAAGCTTTATCTTTTAATTCTATCTAAATATTTACAATTACTGTTTTTTCTGCTATAATAATTTAGAATATAATAAACTTATCGGTCATACATACTTTTTGTATATCTTGAATTTTAGTATCTGAAAGGAACGGTTAAAATGAAAAAGCTGATTTCACTCATTCTTGTTACACTTATGCTCTTTTCGGTAATGGCACCCCTTGTTTCCGTGTCAGCTGAAGGGAACGAAGAGGCAACCCCTATCATTTATGTCAGAGGTAACGGTAACAGACTTTACAATGATAAGGGAGAAATGATAGCAACAGACTTCGGTCACGTTAACTTAGGTGATGACGGTGAAGAAACAAAGTCTAAAATTGTTGAGACTGCATCAAATATTCTTCTTCCCTTTATTACGGAAGGTCTCATTTTCGATGAATGGGATAACTACGGTAAGGCTATTTATGATGAGATTTCACCTCTCTTTGAACAGGCTATTCTTGACGGTGACGGCAATCCCTGTTACGGCACAGGTATCAGTAAATCTGAAGCAAATGCCAATGCGTGGAGAAGCGGTAAAAACTTCATAAATAAAGACGGTACTTATAATGTCAGAGATTACGATTTCGTTTATGACTGGAGACTTGATCCCTTCTACAATGCAAAACTTCTTCACGATTATGTAACCAAGATTTTAAAAGCAACCGGTGCAAAGCAGGTTTCATTTGTAACAAGATGTCTCGGCGGCGTGGTTATGAATGCCTATCTTGTTGAATACGGTCATCTCAGACAGGTTAAAAACGTTCTTTACGGTGATACACTTGCAATGGGCTGTACCTCAATAACCAAGGGCTTCAGCGGTCAGGTTGAGTTTGACTCGGAAAATTTACAGAGATATGAGGGTCAGCTTATCCATTGTGCTGAAATCGGTGAGGGTGTAGGCTTTGCTATTCCCGGTCTTGCCGATGAAATTATTCAGAATACTCTTGACCTTTTCAATCAGGTAGATGCTACAGATAAGCTTCTTGAACCGGTTGAAAGCCTTTATAATAAGCTTTATAAAGCTCTTATTCCTGCTCTTTTCCATTCCTTCGGCTACGGCTCAATGCCTTCATTCTGGGCTACAGTTTATGAGGATGACTTTGACCTTGCTCTGAAAGTGATGTTCGGTGAGAAAGGCTCAGAGGCACGTACCTATTACAGCGGTCTTATTGAAAAGATTACAACCTACAGAGAACGTGTTACATCAAAGCTTCCTTCGCTTTATACAACCTTCAGTGAAGAATACGGTGTACATATCGGTACGGTTTCAAAGTACGGCTATCTTAATCCTCCCGCAGTAAAGGATTCCGATGCTTTGAACGACGCTACCGTTAATCTCAGTGATGCATCCTTTGGTGCTACGACAGCTAAAGCCGGAAGAACTCTTTCCGAAAAGTATATTTCAGCACAAATTGCTGATGAAAAGGGTAAATATATCTCTCCCGACAAGCAGGTGGATACTTCAACCTGTATGTTCCCCGATACTGCATGGGTAATAAAGAATCAGCATCACGGTTTTTCTGATACCATTTATGAAATTGCTTATGAATTCTGCAACGGTACAGGCGTAACCGTAGAAACAAGCTCTTATCCGAGATTTATGATGTTTGATGAATTTACGGAAGTTATAACCGAAATGACAGAGGATAACTGTGCTGATCTTGAATTTATGACTTATGCTGAGACTAAGCCGACAATAATGAGCAGATTGGTAGCTTTTTTCAAATTACTTACAACCTTTATTAATCTGTTTACAAGATTCTTTGACCGCAGCGCTGATCTTTTAAGCTGAGTACAGAATAAATGTATACTGAATCCCCGAAGATTTTTTCTCCGGGGATTGATTTTTTTCTTTTGGAGATGCTGATATTATATTAAAAGCTCTTTTCACAGAGTACGCTGAGTTCTGTTTCAGAAAGAAAAAAGACATTACAGTCAATATAGTACAATTGTAGAAAAAAATTAAAAAACTGTCTTTTAAAAAGTGGAAAATAACTATTGAAAAAAGAGATTAAAGTGCTATAATAACCTTAAAACAGCGATAAGTTGGTGATTTAATGAACTATAATATTATCGGGGCGGCAGTTGCTGCACTTGCAGGCCTGGCAGTTGCTTTTGCCAATTATCTGATTTCGAAAAAAGTGCTCACGGATGCTCCGGAAAAATATTCGCTTGTTACCGTAGCGAGACAGATTTTACAGGTAGGCTTTCTTGCACTTGTATACTTTATCGGCACCGGAACAAAGCTTGCAGATCCCGTATATCTGCTGGTGGGGGCTGCCCTTGGTATTACAGTGCCGATGCTGTTCTTTACAAAGAAGCTTCTCAGTGTAAACAAGTCGACGGTAAAGGAAAAGGAAGAAAAGGAGGCGGAATCTGATGGGTGAAAAATCCGAAGTAATAATCAGGCTTTTCGGTATATTGGACGTAACGGGTGAAGTCATTACCATGTGGATAATTCTCGGTATTCTTGCTCTTGTTTCTCTGATTGTCAGACTCAATCTTAAGGAGCGTCCCGGCAAGTTCCAGAACATTGTAGAAACCGGTGTTGAATATCTCGATAATTTCTTCACGGATATTCTCGGAAAGAAGAAGGCAAGAAAATACTTTACATTTCTTGCGTCTCTTTTTATTTTCATTATTTTTTCAAACTATTCGGGACTTATTCCCGGAGTGGGGCTTACGGATTATGTGAAGGCACCTACAGCCTCACTTTCCGTTACGGCAGGTCTCGGTGTGCTGACATTTTTATTTCTGCAGATTTCGGGTCTGCGCCACAACGTCAGACATTATTTCAAACGCTTTGTAATGCCGATGTTCTTTATGCTTCCGCTTCTTGTCCTCGATGAGTTTATAAAGCCGGCATCCCTTGCACTCAGACTTTACGGTAATATTTTCGGTGAGGAAATGGTAACGGAAGAGCTTTATCATATCTTTCCTATAGGTGCACCTGTAGTTATGATGGCACTTTCACTTTTGTTCTGTGCTTTACAGGCTATGGTTTTCACTATGCTTGTATCGATATATTTAGAAGAAGTAACTGAAGATTAAAATTTTATAATTAAAGGAGTAATTCAAAATGACAAATTCAGCAATTATCGCACTCGCAGCAGCAATCGCAATCGCAATCAGTACACTCGGTCCCTCAATCGGTCAGGGCATGACAGCAAAGGCAGCTATGGAAAGCATTGCCCGTCAGCCTGATGCAGCAAAGGATATACGTTCAACTCTTATTATTTCTCTTGCTCTTATGGAGGCACTTACAATTTACGGTCTTCTTATTGCATTTATGCTTATTTCAAAAATCTGAGGAGTAAATTATGAATATACAGCCATCAGTTGTAGTATGGACTGTCATATGCTTTCTTGCACTTACGGTGATACTTAAGAACCTTCTTTTCACTCCCGTGCTCAGAGTTCTGGACAGCAGGAAGGAAAAGATTGATTCTGCAGAGGAAAAGCTTAAGACTATTGAAAATATAACTGCAGAAAACGAAAGACGTCTCGCCGAAGAAAAGGAACGTGCCGAGGCTGAAAGCATAGCACTTGCAAAAGCAAAGGTACAGCAGATACAGTCTATGGGAAAAAAGGAAATTGTAAATGCTCAAAGAAAATGCCTTTCTGATATCGAGGCTTACAGAAAGGGTATAACAGGGGAGTACGACAAGATAGTTTATTCTGTTGCACCCAAAATGGAAACAGCAGCGGCTATCTTTGCCAAAAATATTATCTCTGACAGGATATGATATTATGGAAATACAGTACGTTATTATTAACTTTTTGATTCTCGCTGCCATTCTTGTGGTTGCGGGAAGAAAAACCGTCAAAAGAATTTTCGGCGGCAGATATGAAAAAATAAACCGAGAGCTTGACAGGGCAGAGGAGATTGAAAAATTATCTGTGCCCGCTTTCGTTGAGCCTTCCGTTGAAGCTGTCAGCGCTGATTGCAGCGATGAGGTTATCAAGGCAGAGAGTCTTGTGGCAGAAAAAATTGCTTCAATTGAGGCTTTCGGTGAAAGAGAGAAAAGTGAAATTCACCGCGGTATGATTGAGGATGCCCGTAAGGAGCTTTTCTCTGTAATGAAGGAAAATGTAATCAGTCTTTTTTCTTATGAAAAATATCTTGATGAAATCAAGGCTCTTGACCGCAGTATAATTGATAATATTCTTAAAGATATTTCTCTTACCCCCGGTGATATGGCTTATCTTAAGCATTACGATGTTCTTTATGTAACACTTACATCTGCCTATACTCTTCCGGAGGATATAGTCAGAGATGTTGACAGAGTAACCTCTGAAATGCTTTCGGCTGTCGGCGGAAAAACATCCTTGTGGGTAGTTGAGGATCCCTCTCTTATAGGCGGACTCCGTCTCAGAATCGGTGACACTGTTTATGACGGCACTATTTCCGAGGAGCTTTATCAGTTCGGAAAAAATCTGAGCCGTGAGCCTATTATGAATGATGACACGGTCGGTCATCTTATTCAGGAATTTATCGAAAAAGCAGAAAGCTTCAAGCCTCATATACATCAGTATCAGCTCGGCAGAGTTATGTCTGTATCTGACGGTATATGCTGGATGGACGGTCTTGCCGATATTATGTACGGTGAGGTTGTTGAGTTTGAATGTGGTGAAAGAGGTATGGTTCTTGATATTCAGCAGAACCGTATCGGCTGTGTTATTTTCGGTGATTTCGCACATATCGAAAGCGGCAGCCGTGTAAGACGTGTAGGCAGAATTGCCTCTGTTCCGGTAGGTGAATGTCTCTTAGGACGAGTAGTGGATGCCCTCGGTAATCCCATTGATGCTATGGGCTATCTTCCATATAAAGAAACCCGTCCCATTGAGTGCAAGGCACCCGGTATACTTGACCGTGCTCCCGTTAATTCTCCGCTTCATACAGGTATAAAGGCTATTGACGCTCTCGTTCCTGTCGGCAAAGGACAAAGAGAGCTTATTATCGGTGACAGACAGACGGGTAAAACTGCAATTGCCGTTGATACCATAATCAATCAGAAGGGCAAGGATACAATCTGTATTTATGTTGCTATAGGTCAGAAGGATACTCTTGTGGCTGAGATAAAGGAAAAGCTCGAAGCTCAGGGCGCTATGGAATATACCACAATTATTTCCGTACCTGCTTCCGCTTCTGCAGCACTTCAGTATATTGCTCCCTTCTCGGGAACAGCTATGGCTGAATACTTTATGTATGCCGGTAAGGATGTACTTATTGTTTACGACGATCTTTCAAAGCACGCCGTAGCTTACCGTGAGCTTTCACTTCTTTTGCACCGTCCTTCAGGACGTGAAGCATATCCCGGTGATATCTTCTATCTCCATTCAAGACTTCTTGAAAGAGCAGCTCATCTTTCCGATAAGCTCGGCGGCGGTTCAATCACGGCTCTTCCTATAATTGAAACCCTTGCCGGTGATATATCCGCTTATATTCCTACTAACGTTATTTCAATTACTGACGGTCAGATTTTCCTTGATGCAGAGCTTTTCAACGAGGGACAGCGTCCTGCTGTAAATGTGGGTCTTTCTGTTTCCCGTGTAGGAGGTGCCGCACAGACTCCGTCTATGAAGAAGGTTTCTTCTTCACTGCGTACCCGTCTTGCACAGTACAGAGAGCTTGCTGAATTTATGCAGTTCGGCTCTGATATCGACGATGAAACCAAGAAGACTCTTGCTTCGGGCAGACTTCTTACGGAAGCTCTCCGTCAGCCGAGATACGCACCGGTTGAGGATAATATGCAGACTGTTCTTATCTTTGCCGTAAGTGAAGGATATGCTGACGCTGTTTCTCCCGAGGAAATGGAGAGATTCGAAAAGGAGCTCTTCAGCTATTTCAGTACGGAGCAGTCTGACCTTGCGCTCAGAATAAAAAATGCAAAGAAATTTGACGATGAACTGAAAGACTCTCTCAGAACAGCACTGAGTGAGTTTGTAAAGAGGATATAAGCCTATGTCAACTGTTCAGAGTTTAAAAAAGAAACTGCATACTATCCGTTCCACAACAAAGGTTACACGTGCAATGAAAACTGCATCTACGGTCAAGTATTCAAAGCTCAGCGGTATTTACGGTGAATATGAAAAATATGCCGATGAATATCTCAGGCTTTATGAAAGCTATCCTGCTGAATTCGATTCGGTTTTCAGCTGTGCTGACCCTGATGCACCCTGCTGTTATGTTGTGATTGCATCAAACAAAGGAATGTGTGGCAGCTTCAATTCAGAGCTTCTTGCCTTTTTCAGCAATATTGATGAAGAGGGAATTATAATTTCCTGCGGTAAAAAGGCAGATGAATTTTTTGAAAAGAAGGGGATAAAGCCCTGTAAGAGCTTTGTTTTTGACGATATCCCTTCCTATGAGCAGGTGAAAGAGCTTTTCACCTGTATCCGCTCTCTTGTTGAGGAAGGCAGAGCATCTCAGATTAAAACGGTTTATCCCGAATATGTAAATATGATAAAGCAGCGGCCTGTCTGCAAGGAGTTATTTTCTTATTCCAAGGAAAAGTTTCAGTCTGAGGCGCCGATTTTTGTGCCCGACAGAGAAACGGTTATAAAAAATACGGCAGAGAAAATTTATCTCTGTGTCCTTTATAAAAGAGTTCTTGAAACTGCTCTCGGAGCACAGGCAGCTACATTGACAGCTATGCGCTCAGCTTACGATACAGCTCTTGAATACAGCGCAAAGCTTGAAACAGAAATGAACAGAAAGCGTCAGAGTCAGGTTACGGCTGACGTTCTTGAAATCTCATCGGAATTTTCAATGAAAGGGGATATATAATATGGCGAAAGGCTCCGTGGGAATGGTGCAGAGAATAACAGGTCCCGTTGTGGATATTCTGTTTGATCTCAATGAAATTCCCGATATTTACAATGCAGTTAATATTGAAGTTAATTCGGAAGTATATACCCTTGAAGTTTCACAGCATTTAGGAAACGGTGAGGTAAGATGTATTTCAATGAATCCTACCGACGGTATGTCAAGAGGCATAAAGGCTGTTGACACGGGTGAGCCTATAAAAATTTCTGTGGGAGAAGAAACTCTCGGCAGAATGATCAATGTAACGGGCGCACCTATAGACGGCGGTGAGAAAATAGAAACGGCAGAGCAGTGGCCGGTACATCATCCGGCTCCTCCCTTTGCAGAAATCGTATCCGCTACGGATATTCTTGAAACAGGCATCAAGGTAATAGACCTTATGACACCTTACATCAGAGGCGGTAAAATCGGTCTTTTCGGCGGTGCAGGTGTAGGTAAGACAGTTCTTATTATGGAGCTTATCCGTAACGTTGCCTTTGAGCACGACGGCTACTCTGTTTTTGCGGGTGTCGGTGAGCGTTCAAGAGAGGGTAACGATCTCTGGAATGAAATGAATCAGTCAGGCGTTATTGATAAGACAGCTCTTGTTTTCGGTCAGATGAACGAAACTGCAGGTGCAAGACTCCGTGTGCCTCTTGTCGGTCTTACAATGGCTGAATATTTCCGTGAAAAATCACATAAGGAAGTGCTTTTATTCATCGATAATATTTTCCGTTTTACCCAGGCAGGCAGTGAGGTTTCAGCACTTCTCGGAAGAATGCCTTCTGCCGTTGGTTATCAGCCTACCCTTGCTTCTGAAATGGGTAAGCTTCAGGAACGTATTGTTTCTACGGGTAACGGCTCAATCACTTCTGTTCAGGCAGTTTATGTTCCTGCCGATGACCTTACGGACCCGGCTCCTGCAACGACCTTCTCTCATCTTGATGCAACAACCGTTCTGTCAAGAAAGATAGTTGAGCTTGGTATTTATCCTGCTGTTGATCCTCTTGAGTCATCCTCAAGAGCACTCACACCTGATTTTGTAGGCAGCAGACATTATAAAACTGCCAAGGAAACCCAGAGAGTTTTACAGAAATACGCAGAGCTCCAGGACATTATTGCTATTCTCGGTATGGATGAGCTTTCAGCTGAAGATAAAGAGCTTGTAAAAAGAGCAAGACGTATACAGCGCTTTATGAGTCAGCCCTTCCATGTAGCCGAAAGCTTTACGGGACAGCAGGGTGTTTATGTGCCTCTTGAGAAGACCGTTGACAGCGTAGAAAGAATTCTCGGCGGTGAATGTGACAGTATTCCCGAGCAGTATTTCCTTATGTCGGGTACTGTTGACGATGTATTTGCAAAGTATAAAAAGGAATACAGGTGAGTAAAATGAAGGAAAAGCTTACTTTTACTCTTTTTACCCCTCACCGTATTTTCCCTTCAATTGAATGTGACAGTGTAAAGCTCAGTATTGCCGACAGTGTATCGGGAAAATATTCAGGCTCCTACGGTATAAGAAAGGGCCACGCAAAAGCTGTGTTTGCCCTTGCACCGGGTAAAATAACTGTCAGTCTTGAAGGAAAGGAAATCTTTTCTGCCGAAAGTCAGGGAGGCTTTGCCACTGTGGAAAACAATGAGGTAAAGGTTACTGCCGACGGAGTAAACTGAAGGGTTTTTACGGCTTAAGAGATTTTTCAATACTAAAAAAGATAATTAAACTGAAAGCAGATATCTTTAAGTGTGAATTCACTACTTAAAAATATCTGCTCTTTTTTTGTTATAAAGGAGAAGGCTCCGTTGCTTTTTCATAAATTTCAATATCACTTAAAAGACCGCCTGAAAGAAGCTTCTTTTCAAATTCCAAGGCTCTTTTATGATAGGGGCCTATATGTTTTTCTTCCCATTCGTCGTGCAGTCTGAAGTGTACGAAGGCATTTGAAGCAGTGTTAGAAACTAAGATAACAAGCTCATTTTCTTTTTTTATCAGTTCTTTTTTTATGACCGTTTCATAAGGCGGCATAAATATATCGGAAAGCTTCACTCCGTTAAAAAAGATTTCACAGCTGTAGCAGACTCTGCCAAGGGAGATAATCAGATCTTTTGCTTGACCTTCATAGCTGAACTCCGCCCTGTACTGACATTTACCCGAAAAATCTTCTCCGTATAAGGCTGACCATCCTTCGGCCTTTATTGCGCTTTCCCTACCTTCCGTATCACGGTAGCTCATACCTGCTTTGCTGAGAGTGAATTTTTTCACGGGTCTGATTCTGAAATCACTTATGGTGCAGATTTTCTGACCCTTGCAGTATGGAGCTTCTGTATGTAAATCAAAATTTCCGCTGATGAAAATCTTTATTTCACCGCTTTCAAGGCTGTAGTGCTTTTTGGCTGTACAGATTTTTTTCAAAAGTGGGTCAAGCTCTTTCATGTCAGAGGGCAGATTTATGTCTGCGCTTACCTTGTGGGCACCTTCGTTGAAAACAAGATAAATTTCACAGTTATCATACACTCTTTTATGTACACGGAGCTGACCGTTGTCACCTGAAATATCAAGGGCAGGAAAATATTCTGCATCCGAGGTACAGAAAACCTTACCACCGCCTTTTACAAAAGCATCAAGGCGCTCTTTTACCTCTTCGGGCATATATTTATCTGCGGGAATATAAACAAATTTATATTCTGCTCTGCCCATGGTAATTATGCCGTCCTTCAGCTTTTCGGAGCAGCAGCCGAGAATAAGGTCATCGTCAATAATATCGAACTGACTGTGATGCTTTTCGATTTCTTCGCCGGCAGTCTCATAATTTTTAAGAGCTGAACAGCTGTCCTCATCATCTGCCCATAAGGAGCGCATAGGAAGATAGAGGGCACAATCCGTGGCAGGCTTTCCCTTTTGCATAATATACTGAAGGGAGGCTGTATAGCTGTTGAAGGCTTTCAGATATTCTGCACCGGGCAATTCCTTTGAAAAATCGGGACGCTGTCTTATAGAATAATATCCCGTGTTATTGTACATAAGCAGCATAAAATTGAATATGCTGATACCTCTTACAAGCTGATAGCCGATAATGTATCTCATCTGCTCATAAGTCATTGTGCCGTAAACGGAAAAGGATTCACTCAGAGAAAGACCTGAGCCCGATTGCTCGGCGGCAGAGGAGGCAAGACGCGGGAAAAATCCGCAGTATCTGTCAGGTACAATCTGTCCCCAGATAACATCGACACCGGGCACATCAAGAAGTCTCAGCTGTCTTAAAGGGTGGTGGTAGCTCTGTCTGTATCCGAGAATATCGTGGTCCTTGTCAAGGTGACCTGCCGACATCATACCGTTACTGTTACACCATTTTTTTATAGGCTTAAAATAATTTTCGGCGAAAAGTGATGAGCAGATATCGTGATAGGTTATATTAAGCTCCGGGTCCTTGTTCTTTATGAGCTTTCTTTTACTGAGCCTTCTGCCGGTACGTTTTTTATATTCGGCTTTAATGCTTTTTGTAAAGGGTAATTCTCCTATGCCCGGCTCATCAGTAAAAACAAAGGGGGCAAAAGAATAAAAGCTCTTACCCATTTTTTCCTTATGCTTTTCGTGGGTGACAGAAATGAATTTTTTTGTTGCTTCGGGATTTGTAAGGTCAGATTTGTTTTCGGCTTTTATCCTTCCCTTGCGTATACGGCGGAGCCTCAGAGACTTATCATCACAGGTTACAAGAAAATTACCGTTGCCTGAGGGCCAGCCGCCCTCATCATAGAGCCAGAAGCACATATTTTTTGAACGGGCATAATCAGCTGCAAAGCTCAGCATTTCAAAATAACCGTCCGAGAGATATTCAGGCTCAAGGGCCGTTACCATACTGTCAGGTCTGAACTGCGAAGGCAGAGGTATTACGTACACTCCGCGTATATTGCGCTCATACATTTCGTCAAGCTGTATTTTTATTTCATCTTTACTGAGAATATCATTCCACATCCAGGAATATACAGGGTAGAAGTTGTTGTCGGGATTAGAAAATTTCTCTGCCGAAAAGTTAAAATCATTCATAATATTATCCTCAGGAATTTTTTTTCTGCTCATTAAAATATTCTACAGCCTTATTATATTTAATTACCTCCAAAAATTCAAGTCCGTTTACCGATGAAGCACCGTTACCTTAAGGTTACCAAAAAAATTATAAAATGCACGTTTTTTTCAATAAAACTATTGATTACTCAGAGATAAAATGTTACTATTATGATGTATAATTGCCGATATATACTTTATCGGTTGAAATTGCTAAAGGGGAAATATGTATTCCGGTAAGCACAGGGAGGTCAGTTGTGTGCGGTGTACATTAAGCCTGTAAGCAATATACGGAAAATATCATATCAGAGAAAATGTCTGATATGAAAAAATTATCTGGGAGATGATTTAAATTGAAAAAATCTTTTAAAAAATCAATGTCAGTATTCCTTGCAGTACTGATGCTTCTTTCAGCCTGGGTATGGGTACCCGGTGAG
Source organism: Acutalibacteraceae bacterium (assembly GCA_045649935.1). Taxonomy (GTDB): domain Bacteria; phylum Bacillota; class Clostridia; order Oscillospirales; family Acutalibacteraceae; genus UBA6857. The sequence continues at coordinate 20,132 of JAZRQQ010000023.1, forward strand.
CATAATCACGCAAGTGCGGTGGATGCTACAGTAAATCCGACTGCTCTGACTGCTATTTATAACGGCGGCGGTGACAGAGGTGACAGCTCAAAGATTGTTATTTGTAGTGACGGTGAAGCGGGCAATACAACTGTCGGTCATATCCGTTTTGACATTTCTTCATTTGACAGTAATATCGGTAATGCCACACTTACACTCAGCACAGGCAACCATGGCGGTACTCTGGTAAGCAACTGCCGTGTTGATGTTTATGCTATCAAGCCTAATCAGTGTCAGGCTACATCAGGCACTTATGTTGTAAATAATATTGCTACTGTTTACGGCGGCACATACAACTCTGCAACAGGTGTAACTAATGCACTTAATTATTACGGTCTTACAACTGATAAAAAGTTAGGTACATTTTATCAGAGCGCTTCAAGTGCAACTATAGATGTAACATCAGCTGTTCAGGCTGCAAAGAGCGTCGGTCAGTCTGAGGTTTGCTTCTTATTCATTATGCCCGAAATTTTTAATGACGGCAACGGAAACTCATGGTCTGATACACATGTTAAAGTTTCAGGTACATCGCTTTCATATACAAAGGGAACAATTGCAGCATCAAACACAGGTGTTTCTATTATTGACCTCAATACCGATGCAGCAAATTCCGTTATAGGACTTAATACAACTGTAACAACAACTCACGGTAGGTTTGAATCCGACTCCGATTATCTTGACGAACAGTATTATGATGCTATTTACCATAATGTTCTTTATACTGACGGATCTACTACTATTGCTGCATCTGCAACATCAGCCAAGACAGAATACGGTAGCAGCTGGACAGGCTCAAACGGTGTTACGGTTTATTGGTATCATCCTACTGCAACACTTATGTATGACGGTGATACAACAAATCTTCCCCGTCTTGGTGTAGCTGTCAATACTGTTATGTATTACACCGGTACATGGAGCCGTAAAACGGTTAACAGACTCAGCTGGGTTTCTTCAGGTGGTAACGGCTTTACTTTCAATCAGAACTGGCGTGGTAGCGACGGAAGACTTAATTTTAACTATATGTGGCACGGTCAGAGCGAAATGATGGGCTATACGTCTTCTGTTCAGAATGATAGTTTGAAACAGACTCTGAGCGGTAATAATGACAACCACTTTTATGCTAACCTTCTTAAATTCACCGATACTATGTCTAATACGGAATATTACCGTTCTGCACAGCCTACCTTTGGCTTCTACGGTGATAACGGTGATAACGGTAAGACTATTACGGCAACATCAGGTGACACTATCTACATCATCAACTATGTTCCTCTCAGAACTGCAATTGAAGATGCAATGACAAAGCTTGATGATATAAAGAAGAATCCCGGTAAATATACAACTGAATCTGTTGCAAAGTTTGCAACTGCTGCCAAGGCTCTTGTTGCAGCAAAACCCAACAACTATATTAATTCATCCAAGAACGATGTAACAGGTTGGGCAACTGCTGCTCAGAATGCAGTTAATGCATATAATTCAGCTAAAAATCTTGAGCTTGCAACTTATGAATTAACTTATGAAAACCTGTTCTCACTTTCAGGCTGGGTTAACTCTGCCTCTACTGAAATGACAGGCGGTACTCTTTCTTACGATGTTCAGGCAGGCACAATTACTGTTACCGATTCAACAGGCGGTAACAATTATTGCAACAGTGCTTACAATGTAGACAGAATGTATACCATTTACCTTGGTGCAAGCGCATCAGACAGAACATATACATTCAGCAGTAAGGCTGAAGCTACAGGCGGTAAGCCGAATGTTCTTATCTTCGACACAAATTCAGCAATTAACGGTTACGATGACGTTTTAAAAGATTCACAGGATGCAACCTTCGATTTTGTAGTTCCTGCAGGCTGTGACAGAATTCATATCCGTTTTGGTACTGCTAACGGTGACGGTGCAAAGGTAAAGTTCTCTGATATTGCTATTTACGATAAAGCCCGTGCAGAGGCAATCGGACTTGATGAATGGACAACACGTCCGATAAGAGAAGTTTATACATGGAATACTGTGTTTAATCACACTACTCTTGATACTCCCGCAAGAACAGGCTACACCTTTGACGACTGGTATATCGATGAAGCCTGCGAGACTCATATGTCAGCATACACTAACGGATATGCTTTTGGTGTAACTGATCAGAACAGCTATCCTGTTTATTCAAAGTGGATTGAAAATCAGTATAATATAGCATTTGATGCAAACGGCGGTACCGGCTCAACTGCAGGTATAAACAATACTCTTTATACTGCTGAAAATAAGCTTACCGCTAACGGCTTTACAAAAACAGGCTATACCTTCAGCGGATGGAACACTAAGGCTGACGGCAGCGGTACTGCTTATGCTGACGGCGCAACAGTATCAAAGCTCAGTGCAACAAACGGAGCAACAGTAACACTTTATGCTCAGTGGAAAATAAACAGCTATACTGTAACCTTCGTAAACGCAGCCGGAGAGACTGTTTCAACTGAAAGCTATGATTACGGAACAATTCCCTCAGCACCTGCTAATACATCAGCAAATTATGACGAAACATACCACTATTCATATTCATGGCCTGCAATCAGTGCAGTTACAGGTGATGTAACCTATACTGAAATCAAGACACCTACAGAACACAGTATGTCTGATGATATTACAAAAGAATCTACCTGTACTGAAAAGGGTGTAAGAACTCACGAATGTTCAGGCTGTGATTACAGCTATACTGAAGATATCGATGTTAAAGCTCACACCGAAGAAACTGTAGCAGGTTATGCTGCAACATGTACAGACAAAGGTCTTACAGACGGTAAGAAGTGTTCAGTCTGCGGTGCTGTGACAGAAGCTCAGCAGGAAATTGATGCACTCGGTCACCTTGACAGCAACAAGGACCACGTTTGTGACAGAGGATGCGGTATTGCTCAGGGCGACTGCTCCGATTCAGCTACAGACAATGACCACCTTTGTGACTACGGCTGCGGCGCTGTTCTTGAAGATTGCTCTGATGCAGAAAATGACGGTGATCACAAATGTGATATCTGCGGCACAGACAACGTAACAGCTCATATCAAGGGCGAGGAAACAAGAGAAAACGTTACAGATGCAACCTGCGGCAGTGCAGGTAAATACGATTCAGTTTACTATTGTACAGAATGTAATACTGAAATGGAACGCACAAACGATGTAACAATTGCACAGCTTCCTCACGATTGGCAGAGCACAAATTATACATGGAGTGATGACGGCAAGAGCTGTACAGCAACACGTGCTTGTGCAAATGATGCCACTCACACAGAATCAGAAACCGTAAATGCAACAGGCGTTCAGAAGGTAGCTCCCACTTGTGAAGATAAGGGCTCAACCCTTTATACTGCAACATTTGCTGCTGACTGGGCAGATGAGCAGACCAAGGAAGTTTATGATATTGACGAAAACGGTCATACACCTGCAGAAGCAGTTACAGAGAATAATGTAGCTGCAACATGTACAGAAGACGGCTCATATGAAACAGTAATTTACTGTTCAGTAGAAGGCTGTAAAAAGGAACTCAGCAGAGTAACAACAACAGTAGCTGCAACAGGCCATAGTTATACATCAGAAGAAACCAAAGCTCCCACCTGTACAGAAAAGGGTGAAAAGACATACACCTGTGCTTGCGGCGACACATACACAGAAGAAATCGATGCAAAGGGTCATACTCTCACTCAGGTAGAAGCAAAGGCACCCACATGTACAGAAGCAGGCTATGAAGCATATGAGTTCTGTTCAGAATGTGATTACACAACATACGAAGAGGTAGCTGCAACAGGTCACAGCTACACATCAGAAGAAACCAAAGCTCCC
>JAZRQQ010000024.1:0-3920 GCA_045649935.1 Acutalibacteraceae bacterium
AATTAATTTTGAAAGGAAGTAACAGTTATGGATAAAGGCAAATTTTATATAACTACTGCCATTGCATATACATCAAGAAAGCCTCATATCGGCAACAGCTATGAAATTGTTCTTACAGACGCTATTGCTCGCTACAAGAGACTTCAGGGATATGATGTTTATTTTCTCACCGGTACTGATGAACACGGTCAGAAAATTGAGGAATATGCAAAAGCAGCAGGTGTGACTCCTAAGGAATATGTTGATAAGGTTGCAGCGGAAATCAGAGGCATCTGTGACACACTTAACACAACCTATGATAAATTCATCAGAACTACCGACGATTATCATGAAAAGGTAGTTCAGAAAATTTTCAAAAAGCTCTATGAACAGGGTGACATTTATAAGAGTGAATACGAAGGTCTTTACTGTACTCCCTGTGAATCCTTCTGGACAGAATCACAGCTTGTAGACGGCAAGTGTCCCGACTGCGGCAGAGAGGTAAAGAAGGCTAAGGAAGAAGCTTATTTCCTCCGTCTTTCAAAATATCAGAAGCAGCTTGAAGATTATATCGAAAGCAACGATAACTTCATTTATCCCGAAAGCCGTAAAAAAGAAATGCTCAACAATTTCATCAAGCCCGGTCTTCAGGATCTCTGCGTTTCAAGAACATCCTTCAAATGGGGTATCCCCGTTTCATTTGATGATAAGCACGTAATTTATGTTTGGATTGATGCACTTTCAAACTACATTACCGCACTTGGCTATGATCCCGACGGATCAGGTGATCTTTATAAAAAATACTGGCCCGCTGATGTGCATATCATCGGTAAAGACATTGTTCGTTTCCATACAATTTATTGGCCTATTATGCTTATGGCTCTCGGTGAAGAGCTTCCCAAGCAGGTATACGGTCATCCGTGGCTTCTCTTCGGCTTTGATAAAATGTCCAAGTCAAAAGGCAATGTTATATATGCTGATGAGCTTGCAAAGCTTATCGGTGTTGATGCTGTAAGATATTATCTCCTTGCTGAAATGCCTCACGCAAATGACGGTTCGATTTCTTACGACACAATTATCGAAAGATTCAACTCAGATCTTGCAAATACTCTCGGCAATCTTGTTAACAGAACGGTTGCTATGACAAACAAATACTTCGGCGGTGAAGTAATGGATCCCTCCTGCCCTGATGCCCTTGACGAAGAGCTCAAAGCCTTTGCTCTTGAAACAGTCAAGAAGGTTGACGAAAAGATGGAAAGCTACCATATTGCCGACGCTGTTGAAGCTGTTATGAATCTTGCTAAAAGATGCAACAAGTATATAGACGAAACTGCACCCTGGGCTCTTGCAAAGGATGAAGCCAACAAGGAAAGACTCGGCACTGTACTCTACAACCTTCTTGAAGGTATCAGATTTATTGCTGTTCTTGTTTCATCATTTATGCCCGATACAGCGAAATCAATTCTCGGACAGATTAACTGTGATATTGCAGATTATGACAGCCTTTCATCCTTCGGCGCTCTTAAGGCAGGCAGCAATGTCGGCACAGCCACTCCCCTTTTCGCAAGAATTGATGCTGAAAAAATGATGGCTGAAATTCTTGAGCAGCAGAAGGCTGCGCAGGCTAACGAGAAAAAATTCTCTGAAATTGAAGGTGTAGCTCAGATTGCTATTGACGATTTTGCAAAGGTTGATCTCAGAGTTGCAAAAATTACAGACTGTGAGCCTGTAAAGAGAGCTAAAAAGCTACTTAAGCTTACTCTTGATGACGGCACGGGTACACCCAGAACTGTTGCTTCAGGTATTGCAAAATGGTATAAGCCCGAAGACCTTATCGGTAAGAGTGTCATCGTTGTTTCCAACCTTAAGCCCGCTACTCTCTGCGGAGTTGAAAGCCAGGGTATGATTCTTGCTGCAGACTGCTCCGAGGATGATGTTAAGGTAATTTTCGTTGACGGAATTCCCGCAGGATCAAAGGTAAGATAATGTACAGTAATATTTTTGATACACATGCACATTATGATGACAGCCGTTTTGACGAAGACAGAGAGGATGTTTTCGTCCGTCTGAAGGAACAAGGTGTTACAAATATCGTCAATTGTGGCTGTGATCTCAGAACATCCTTGAAAACAGTTGAATTTACTGAAAATTACGACTTCATATACGGTGCTGTCGGTGTGCATCCCCACGAAGCCGAAGATACAACCGAAGAAGAGCTTTTAAAAATCAAAGAGCTTTACAGCAAGAAAAAAATTGTTGCTGTAGGTGAAATCGGTCTTGATTATCACTACGACTTTTCACCCAGAGAAAGACAGCTTGAGATTTTTGAAAGACAGCTTAAGCTTGCAAATGAGTTTAATCTCCCTGCTATTATTCATGACCGTGAAGCTCACGAAGATACAATGAAGCTTCTTAAAAGTTATAAACCCAAAGGAGTAGTTCACTGTTTTTCAGGCAGCGCTGAAATGGCTAAAGAAATTATTAAGCTCGGACTTTATATCGGTATCGGCGGTGCAGTAACCTTCAAAAACGCAAAAAAGCCTGTTGAGGTTGTTGAGAATCTTCCCATTGACAGACTTGTACTTGAAACTGATGCTCCCTATATGACACCCGTACCCTTCAGAGGTCAGCGTTGTGATTCGGCACACATTGCATATACCGCAGAAAAAATTGCAGAAATCAGAAAAATTGATGTTCAGGAACTGATTGATATCTGTAATGAAAATGCAAAAAAACTGTTCAACATATAAAAAATAAGTGGCGATATATGCCACTTATTTTTTTATCCGAAAATTACATCCAGGCTCATCATCAATAAAAACCCAACTACATACATTACTGTCATTAAGCTTTTATTTTTCCCACATTGTGAATACATACAAGGAATAAGCTGTTCTGTGACCACATAAATCATTGCACCTGCTGCAAAGGCAAGAAAAAAAGGCAAGAGTTCACTTATGCTTTTTGAAGCATATACTGCAATAACTGCTCCGAACGGTTCAACAACACCCGACAAGGAGCTCAGTACAAAAGCTTTTATTTTGCTCATTCCCTGAGCGTGAAGCGGCATAGATATTATAGCACCCTCAGGAATATTCTGTGCAGCAATTCCCACAGATAAAACGAGAGCTGCTGAATAAAGAGCAGTGTTTTCCAAGGAAAGCAATGCTGAATATACCATACCCACCGCCATTCCCTCTGGGATATTATGAAGAGTGATTGCAACAAACTGTGTAAAAATATTTTTATTATCAGACATTTTTATAGAAAATATATTTTCTTCTGAAGCAACGGAAAAGCCGCTGATTTTCTTATCTGCCCATATCATTATCAGCACACCGCTCAGAAACCCCGCTGCAGTCTGCATAACACTCTGTACAGAGCCGTCAGCTGATGTAAGCTCAAGAGAAGGGATAATAAGACTCCATACACTTGCTGCCGTCATAATTCCGCCGGCAACAGCCGAAAGCACTCTTTCAACGTCCGTGTTTAATTTGTTTTTCATTACGAAAACAGCTGACGAACCGAGAAGAGTGCCCAAAAAAGGTATCATAATACCGACAAATACTTTAAAAGACATAAAGTCACCCCATATTATAACTCATTAATCATAATATGCTGAGGGTGACTTATTTGTTTTCGGATATTTTAAATTATTTCACTTGCAAGAAGTCTGATCTGCTCTTTATTATTTTCATTTACAGCCGAATGGACAGTTACGGTAGTATCAGCAAAAACAATATCCTTACAGCCTTCAAAAGCATTTTTTATAATTCTTCCCGCAACGGGAGCCCAGCTACCGTTTTCTATGATACCGATTTTACGGTTTCTGTATCCCCTTTCCGTAAGCTCGTTGATAAACTCACGCATAAACGGGAATATATCTCCGTTATAAGTAGTAGTAGCAAGGACAATTTTTCCGTAGCGGAAAGCATCCTCAA